>JAZRDA010000019.1:0-12436 GCA_045660085.1 Candidatus Nanosyncoccus sp. | reverse complement strand
TGCTAATATTAATAATGGTACCTATACACCAGACATTGGTACTACTACTATGCATGTATTCTGTAATGATAATGAAGGATTTGCTATCTATGCAGCAGGATATACAGGAGATGAAATAGGTGGAACTAATAGTAATAAACTAGTCGGAACATCTGCTAGCGGTAATGCTGCCATAGAATCAGGATTAGCTACATCTGCAGGAAATCCAGACGTATCTAACTGGGCGATGAAATTAGCCATAACACAAGATTCTGGTGATACTACAGGTACTAATGCTTTTACTATAGATTCCGCTCCTAATGTAGCACTTCCCAGTGAAGCTGAATCAGGAGCTACAGCTGCTTCATTCTCTGAGTATCATGTAGTACCAAATGAATACGTCAAAGTAGCTCATAAGGTTACCTCCACTGATATGACGGCAAATACTGGTGGAGCGAAGATTACTACCACCTATGCAGCTTACATCTCTAAGACACAACCAGCAGATATATACACGGGACAAGTAATCTATACTCTGGTTCATCCAAGTAATCATGCTACACCTATTGCTAATCCTGCTATGCTAGACACCGGAAAAGTAGTTAACTCTAAATTGAAATCTCTTGCCGCTACGATTGTAAATGGTGAAGAAACCACCATTACTCCAGAATTTGATCCATATGATGATTATGATTGGGAGCACGCATATGATGAACATATTAAATCTATTAACGTTCACCTTAAAACCCCTGCTCCTGTAGATTTCATTCCCTCCGAAATGAACACTATCTCGTCTACAGCATCTAAGAAACCGATTTATATTGTCTTTGATAATACTAACGATGCTGGTATTATGCATTTCTATACAGAAGGAGAAAAAATTTTCCTACCCTCTGATTCATCTTTTATGTTTTATCTCTTTGCCAATCTCTCTGAGATTTCTGGTATTTCCGATTGGGATACTTCCAACGTGACGAATACGAGCTGCGTGTTCTATGGTACTGGCTCCTCCGCAACTGCCTTTACTTTGGATCTCTCTTCTTGGGATACTTCCAACGTGACGAATATGTACAGCATGTTCTCTGGTGCCGGCTACTCCGCCACCACCTGGTCTATCGGTTATATTTCATCCTGGAATACTTCCAACGTAACAAACATGAGCTACATGTTCGCTAGCGCCGGCTACTCCGCCACCACCTGGTCTATCGGTGATATTTCATCCTGGAATACCTCCAACGTGACAAACATGAGCTACATGTTCTCTAACGCCGGCAACTCCACTACCACCTGGCCTATTGGTAATCTCTCTTCCTGGAATACTTCTAACGTAACAGACATGAGCTACATGTTCTCTAACGCCGGTCGCTCCGCCACCACCTGGTCTATTGGTGGCCTTTCCTCCTGGAATACTTCCAACGTGACAAATATGCGCGAGATGTTCTCTTATGCCGGTCGCTCCGCCACCACCTGGTCTATTGGTGATATCTCTTCCTGGAATACTTCCAACGTAACAGATATGAGCGGCATGTTCGAATATGCCGGCGACTCCGCCACCACCCTTACTTTGGATCTCTCCTCCTGGAATACTTCCAACGTGACAGATATGAGCTACATGTTCTATTCTGTCGGCGACTCCGCCACCACCCTTACTTTGGATCTCTCCTCCTGGAATACTTCCAACGTGACAGATATGAGCTACATGTTCTATTCTGTCGGCCGCTCCGCCACCACCCTTACTTTGGATCTCTCCTCCTGGAATACTTCCAACGTGACAGATATGAGCTACATGTTCTATTCTGCTGGCAGCTCCGCTACCACCTGGTCTGTAATCATTCCTCAAACAAACGGGAATAGTATTAACAATACTACTAGCCGTCTTTATGGACAAACTACCTCTACATACGCAGCTCCCCCATCCGGCAAATCCTTCACCATTGCCCAGCCATAAAGCTTTGTTAATGACAAAACCGAGTATTGCTAATGGTGGTATTAATATAACGATTATGTTATTATTGAATTAATGAAAGGTCATATAATGAATACAAATAAACTAAATCTAATCCTAACTGACAAACGTAATAAAAAACCTATACAGTATCCAAACTAGCTGACGGAAACATCTGGATGACACAGAATCTAGACCTAGATTCATCTAATATATAATTAATATGTTGAAGCGGTAATGTGATGCGAGCATATTGTGACTAAATATCCTCAAGCGGGTTGGGAGGTTGTAATTATTTTGTGGGTGTGTTATAAGGTGGCTAGAAAGTAGGGTTGGTGAAGTTTAAATAAACATGATTAGGAGAAAGGAGGGGTTATGGATGAGCTAGAACTTGACTATGTCATAATCAAGCTTAAAAAATCTCTTCGACCGAAAGTCGAAGAGAAATCTTAAAACCTTAAATTGATTCTATCATACACAAGTGTAAAAGTCAACTCTACTTTCTATTATAGCAATATATTATAATATAGTAAAGGAAAGGTAATACTATGACTAAAAAAGATGCGGTGGAGAAAAAAAATACTAAAGCCGAAACTGGGGAATCAAAAGTCTCGGATGGCAAGAGCGAAGCATTGAAGTTGGCGATTGCTCAGATTACAAAGCAATTTGGCGACGGTTCAATCATGAAACTTGGTGAGACTCCGAAGATGGACGTGGAGCTTCTGCCCTCGGGGTCGCTATCTCTTGACCTTGCACTAGGCGGTGGTTGGCCGAAGGGTAGAATCATTGAAATCTATGGACCAGAATCTTCTGGTAAGACGACTCTAGCTCTTCATGCGATAGCGGAGATTCAGAAACAGGGTGGCCAGGCGGCATTTATCGATGCGGAGCATGCACTCGATCCGGCTTATGCGAAGAAAATCGGTGTAGATACGGCGAATTTGTTGATTTCGCAGCCGGATAATGGTGAACAAGCGCTAGAGATTTGTGAAACTTTGGTGAGGTCTAATGCGGTGGATCTTATTGTGGTAGACTCGGTGGCGGCTTTAGTGCCACAGGCCGAGATTGATGGTGATATGGGTGAGGCGCAGATGGGCCTCCAGGCGAGATTAATGTCGCAGGCGATGCGTAAACTAACTGGTATTATTTCAAAATCTCGCGCAACGGTCATCTTTATTAATCAGATTAGGATGAAGATTGGGGTGATGTTTGGCAATCCGGAGACGACGACTGGCGGTAATGCATTGAAATTCTATGCATCGGTGCGTGTAGACATTCGGAGAATTGGACAGATTAAGGAAGGTGATAATATTTCAGGAAACCGAACCAAGATTAAGGTGGTAAAGAATAAAATAGCGGCGCCATTTAGGACGGCGGAGTTCGATATTATGTACAATGAAGGAATATCGAAATCTGGCGATGTACTAGACCTCGGCGTGCAGTATGGGGTGCTTGACAAGGCAGGTGCGTTTATTAAATATAATGGTGAGACTCTAGGGCAGGGGCGTGAGGCAGTGAAGAAGCTATTCCGCGAGAGACCGGAACTAATGGCGGAGGTTGAAGCCAAAGTACGTGAAAAGGCGGCAAACGATGCATCATGATGAACTCTGGCAGACTTATTATCCGAATGGTGAGCCGATTCCGGGGAAGGGATGGGACTCGGCTTTAGATAATCCGGAGAAGACTGGTGCGGATGCGATTGTGGGGGTGGCTGTGGTGTTCTTATATCGGCGTAATAAAGATGGAGAATTGGAATTTTTGTGGCAGAAGCGGGCCGAGACTGTCGACCGGTCGCCAGGATACTATGATTTATCGGCAGGCGGACATATCAATCTGGGCGAGACGATAGTCGAAGGTGCGATACGTGAGGCGCGAGAGGAGATTGGGGTAGTAATTAAGCCTTCTGAACTGCAATTTGCTTTCACTAAGCCTTTTAGCAAGCAAAGGTTTGCGTGGGTGTTCATGGTGGACTGGACGGGAAAGCCAGAGGAATTTCATTTTAACGATAAGGAAGTGTCGGAAGTGAAATGGGTGCCGTATGATGAATTGAAGGATTTCTGGAAGCATTACGCGAAGCCGCCACTAGCTAAAGATGAGATTACGCTTATTAATCTAGATGATTGGTTGGTGATGCACGGGGTGATTTGATGGAGATTTATAAGCTCAAGGATGAGGTGCCAAAAGAACGGTGTGCGTCTAAAGAGCCGGGTAAGCGGTCGGAACGGGGGAATATGGTTAGCGATTGTGGTGATGTGCTGAAAATCACGGATTTGAAGCAGGGTCTGAAAAATCCAGAGCGGGTGAATGTCTATGTAAATAGTAAATTCGCTTTCTCGCTTGATGTTTCGCAGGTGGTAGAACTAGACGTGAAGGTCGGGCGGGTAATTGATAAGGACGAACTAAAGCAATTTAAAAGTGCTTCGGAATTTGGAAAATTGTATCAGCGAGCGCTAGAATGGATGCTACTTAGGCCACGAAGCGAGAGAGAATTATCTGATTATCTCAGGAAGAAAGTTTATGAGAAGGGGTCGGAGCGGGGGTTTATTGAAGATGTGATTTGTAGATTAAAGGACAAGGGTTATGTAGATGATCGTAGGTTTTCTGAGTATTACGTGGAGAATCGGTTTGTGAAAAAAGGGATTTCGCGAAAGAGACTGAGGATGGAGCTAATGAAAAAAGGTATTTGCGCTGCGGTGGTGGACGAAGTGTTGAACGGGCGTAACGATGAAGATGAAATACGTAAGATTGTAGCTAAAAAACGAGGGAAATATGATAACGAGAAATTGATGGTATATCTATGTCGGCAAGGATTCTCGTATGAACTGGTAAGAGAGATTGTATCAAAAGAATTGGGGGATGAGCCTTCGGTGTGATGGGGTTAGTTTTAGATGAGCGTGTTTGGCGTTGTGGGTTGGAGTGTTAACTATTATCGGTCTTGGACGGATTATAATCCGGCTCTTGTTTGCGGAATGGATTAACGAAATTGGGAATAAAATCTTCGTGCTCGGCGCGGGATTTGAGAGTTTTCTCTTCATCTTTGACGATGACTTTATAGTCGGTGATTTCAACAATTTCTTTGCGAGAAATGGTGAGCTCGGGGTCAATGAGGGCTTTAAGGATGGGGCGCTGGACAATAATCTGCTGAATCATGAAATCGTCGGAGGTGAGAGTGTAACCGGTGATTTTGCCGAGTTTAGAATGTTTCTTGGTCTCAACTTTGAGGCCGATGAGACTAAAATTGAGTTTAAGGATTTTGCTAATATTGATGACATCTTCGGGGGTGGAGAGTTCGTCAGTACTATCAATAACCATGCCAAGCTGAGAGTACTCGCGGACGGATTTAACATCTAGAATATCGGCATTCTTAACTAGTGGGCCGGAGAGTCTGAAGGCGATAATCTTTAGAGTGTCGGGATCGATGATGGGTTCGGAAATGTACCCGACGGCGGAGCCGGATTGAAGACTTAGGATTGGTGTGCCGATGAGGCTGGAATTAGTTACTAACATAGTTTAATTATAGCATAATTGCGTTATCGACACTATAATTTCCGATTCTGGTGCGGCGGAGGGCGGTGAGGTAGGCGCCGGTATTTAGGGCCTTGCCGATGTCTTCGGCTAGAGTACGGATGTAGGTACCGGAACTGACGTGGGTTCTGATTGTGAGATTAGGGTAATGGTAATCAAGGATATCGATACTGTAGATTTCAACTTGCCTGGATGGGATTTCAAAATCTTGGTTCTTTCTCGCTAGCTTATAAGCGCGCTCGCCGTTTATTTTGATGGCGCTGAAGCGCGGAGGGGTTTGGGTGATGGTGCCGAGAAAACGCTTCAGGGTAGATTCTATAGTATTTAAAGTATAAAATCCACTAATCTCGGAAGCTTCGCAATGTGATAAATCGGAGATTTTATCACATTGCTTCGCCCCTTCGGCGGCAAGAATCTGCCTTTGGCAGATTTTGCCTTTATGTTCCTCGAATTTAGTGGATTTTATACTTTGGGTATACTTTGTAATCTCTCCTTCGGGGTCACCGGTGGTGGAGGTGTAGCCGAGTTTTAGGGTCGCTTCGTAGACTTTGTCTAGTTTTAAGAATTCGTTGGATTTTTTAGTCATTTGACCAGTCAGGATGATGAGGAGGCCGGTTGCGAAAGGGTCCAGAGTGCCGGTATGGCCGACTTTGACTTTGTGGCCAAGCTCGGCCTTCAATCTGCCACGGATTTTGGCGACGACACCGAAGCTGGAAATGCCGGCTGGTTTATCGACTAGGATGATTTGATTTTCCATATTAATTAACCCCGACTTCGACTTTTTCTGTGTCTACAAAGTCATCTGCAATCATCCATTTGCCTCTTTGGCGAAAGGCGGGAATGGTTTGACGTTTGGCTTTGTTTAGAATAGATGGTTTTGATAATTGGTTATGTTTGGCCCAGTCTACTAGAGGGACGATTTTTGCGCCACTGATCATTGTGATGTATTTGTTAAGGGATTCTAGTAGTAGCAGCGAAAGATAATCTTCCAGTGGTGCTGGATCGTTTTTCTTGTCGTAGGCATCAAGGGTGGGGTAATAATCTTGGTACTTGTTTTTAGCGGGAATAAGGATGGGCGGCAAATTAAGTTTCATTAGCTGTTGATTTATCAGAATACGACCAATGCGGCCATTGCCGTCGCAAAACGGATGGATGTATTCAAATTCATTGTGAAAATAGGCGATTTTACTGATGGGTTCACTTTTGTCGTCTTTGTTGTAGTTTTCTACTAGCTTGTGGACGAGATCGTTTACGAAATCTGGATTGGCACCGATATGTGTGCCTACTCTGACCCATTCGTCGCCAGAACGAAATCTGCCGGCGATGCCATCGTTGATGCCGGAGAGAAGGATTTTGTGAAGTGTGAGGATTAATTCTGTGGTGAGGTTCTGGCTGGGGTTCTCTATCAGTAGTTCTAAAGCTCTGCCCAAATTCTTGGCTTCATAAACTTCGCGGATTTCTGCATCACGGAGAATTTGGCCACGGAGTAAGATGTCTTCGGTGTCTTTTAGGGTTAAGGTGGAATTTTCGATGGCGTTGGAATTGAAGACTTGCTCTGGTATTTCCGCAAAGGTGATTTCCTTTATTGCCTGGGGCGAATGCTTGACTAATGATTGATAAGTTTTGCTTAAGGATTTGATGCGTTTAAATATTATTTCACTCATGAGATGATTATATCATGATAGCGTGAATGGCGCAATGAAATTTGGGTTATTCACGGCGGTGATTTATAGGTGATTTAGGGGGCATTATATATAGTGATGTTTAGGGGGTTCTCAGATTGAGAGATTTATGATATAATTGGTTTATGATAACAAAAGAGAATAAGGACAAGGCTATTGCCAAGGTCGCCCGTAATAAGGCGGACGTTGGTTCTCCTGAAGTTCAAGTTTCGATCTTGACTGAGCGGATTAAAGAAGTAACCGAGCATGTCAAGAATAACAAACATGACTTTATGGCCAAAAGAGGCTTAATGCAGATGGTAGGGAAGCGCAAGCGCTTGCTGAAATATCTCGAAGAGACCGATTTTGAGCTATATAAGAAGACTGTAAAGAAGCTCGGACTAAGGAAATAAATAGTAAGAAAAAGTCAAAACCCGTCGGATAAACCGGCGGGTTTTTGGGGTTAAAACTGTATGGTTGTTTCCTGAAGCGCTTTTTGAAAAGCACCCAGAAAATTCGCCACGTCGATGTATGTTAACCCCTGGCTTTTGATTGTCACGAAGATATCCACGATGTCTTTTCTGTCCGGATTCGGGATGATTTGTAATGTGTCTCCGGAATCAGTCAACAGCGTGGTTTTAAAAAAAGCTGCAGCTATGGTCGCCAACAACGGATGACCAAGTAAACCATCTATAGATTTTAACTTGGCACCTATCCTCGTGATTCTCTGATTATCATCGTTACGTATTTCTACATTGACGATGTTAATCATCTTGCCACCTCCTTCCTGAAAAATGCTGCCCTCCACAAAGGAAAGCGCTATGATATATATTATAGCATATTTTGCTATTTGGTGCAAGGTTTGGTATAATTATAGTGAAGTATTATTAAGAATTGGGAAGACGGCAGATATAAGATGGGGCTTATACCTGAAGTTTTCCCGAGAAAGGAATGTTTTTATGGAAATTATTAACCCTAATGGCAAGAAGACGGTGCGGGTTTCTACCGAATGGCTGGGGCGAGAATTGACCTTGGAAGTGAATAGAGTGGGGTTTCGGTCAACATCGTCAGTACTAGTGACTTACGGTGATACGGTGGTTCTTGGCTCGGTGGTAGTCGGGACGAAGCCAGTGGTGCAGGATTTCTTCCCACTATCGATCGACTACGAAGAAAAATGGTATGCTGCTGGTAAAATCAGCGGCTCGCGTTTTATTAAGCGTGAGGGGAAGCCTAGCGATGAAGCAGTCCTAGTCGGACGGTTAATTGATCGGCCGATTCGGCCTTTGTTCCCGAAGGGCTATCGTCAGGAAGTACAGGTTGTTTGTACGGTTTTATCAATGGACCCAGCGTTTAGACCGGATTGCGTAGCGATGATTGCGGCGAGCTCGGCATTAATGAATGCTGGGGTGCCGTTCGATGGGCCGGTGGCTGGTATCAGGATTGGTCGGATTGGCGGCGAGTTTAAGGGGTTCTTGTCGGCAGAAGAGCGTGAACAGTCGCCCATGGATTTAGTGGTGGCATGTAAAGACGGCAAAGTGATGATGGTGGAAGCTGGGATGAAAGAAGTGCCAGAGGAAACCATTATTGAGGCAATGCACTGGGCGGTGGCAAATGTGCAACCGGTACTAGATTTACAGCGTGAGTTAGCTAAGCAGGTCAATGCTCCGGAACAGGAGTACGAATTGGTCCTGCCGGACGAGGAGATTCTGAAAGAGGTGGAAGAATGGACGAAGGGTAAATTTGGTTCGAAAGTACGTGGAAACGTGATGGAGAGAGCGCATATTCTGGATGATATTAAGTATGCAATGCATGATGAATTCGCGTTATCTAAGGGTCAGGGTGAGACGGATAATGAGAAAGTAGAATGGTATGATGAGAATCTCCGCGATGTGTATGATCAGGCCTTTGAATTAGCGGTACATAAGGAAGTTCGCCGCGGAATTGTGGAAGAAGGCGTGAGGCCAGATGGTCGGAAGCTAAATGAAGTGAGGCCTCTATCAAGCCAGGTGGGGATTTTACCGAGAACGCATGGGTCGTCGCTCTTTACGCGTGGGGTGACGCAGGCGATGAATATCGTGACTTTGGCGCCTTTGTCGTATGCACAGGAAGTGGACACGATGGAAGTAACAGAGGGTAAGAGGCGGTATATGCACCACTACAATGCGCCTTCTTATACTGTGGGTGAACCAGGTCGGATTGGATCGCCAGGCCGGCGTGAGATTGGGCACGGTTATTTGGCAGAGAGAGCGCTATTACCGGTGCTACCTTCCGAGGAGGACTTCCCGTATGCGATTCGCTCGGTAACTGAGATTATGTCGCAAAATGGTTCGACATCGATGGCGGCGACCTGCTCGTCTTGTATGGCATTGATGGATGCGGGTGTGCCGATTAAGCGACCGGTGTCTGGGGTAGCGATGGGGCTAATGGTGGACGTGCCGAAAGGTACTGAGATTACGGCGGATGATGTTGATAAGGCATATGTGCTGACGGATTTGATGGATGCGGAAGATTTTGCTGGAGATATGGATTTTAAAGTTACTGGTACCGATCAAGGCGTAACAGCGCTTCAGATGGATATGAAAGTGCATGGACTACCGGTAGAGATTATGGAGAAGGCATTGAAACAATCGCACGAGGGGCGGATGTTTATTTTGAAACATATCGTTTCGGTGATTGGGAAACCACGAGCGGAAATTTCTAAGTATGCACCGCAGATTGAGAAGCTAATGGTGAAGCCGGAGAAAATTGGTTTGATTATTGGTAAAGGTGGGGAGACGATAAATAAAATCACGACAGAGACTGGCGCTGAAGTAGATATCGAGGATTCGGGACTAGTGACGATTTCTGGTAATGACCCGGAGAAGATTGCGAAGGCACTGGAATGGGTGAAATCGCTAGTGGAAGAGCCGGAGGTGGGGAAGGTTTATGAAGGTACTGTGGTATCAATTAAAGATTTTGGTGCATTTATAAACATTATGCCGGGAATTGACGGAATGTTGCATATTTCGCAAATCGTGGAAGGTAGAAGGCTCAAGAAAGTAGAAGAAGTACTTCATATGGGGGATAAGGTACGCGTGAGGTTGGTGGCGATCGATAATGGGAAGTTGTCACTTAGTATGATTGGGGTAGATAAGTAAAAGATAGGTTAAGAAGTACGCGAAAAGCAAAAAGGCCAGTCAATGGAAACGACTGGCCTTTAAGGTGCTAGGGCTTAATGCCGGGTCGATTCTGCCAGTTCTGACATCATCTGATTGCCGAGCTTATAGAGGTTACTCTCTTTCTCGGCGATCTCGATCAACGTTTCGCTGATTGCGTATTTAAGCGCATCGTTGACCTTTTTTTTGCGTAGGGAATCCAAAAGTGTCGTTTCGACAAGGATATTCTTCTTGCGGGTAATCAGCTCCTCCATCGCTGTGATGGTCAAACCCTCGTCTGACATACCTATTCCTGTATCGAATAGGAAGAAGATAAAACCGTCTTCAAAATTGGCGTACAGTTCTTTCACTGTTTTTTCCTCACACAACAAATACATATGTGCCCTCCTTTACGTTTTAGCCCGCCGGCTTATTTTGGAAAATAAGGAATGAAGCCTCCTTTAATCCATATTTAACTATAACAGGTCTTTGTATTGGTGTCAATGATATTGTATTATAGTAGTGTGAGCTGTGAATATCGAATGTTTTTTGGAATATATAAATAGATTGTTGCGGTGGAAAAATATGATGATTTTCGGTATAATATAGAGTATGGAGAAAATACGGAATTTTTGCATTATTGCACATATTGATCATGGCAAGTCGACGATTGCGGATAGGATGATGGAGTTGACTGGCACGGTGGAAAAGCGCGAGATGAAGGAGCAGCTACTGGATTCGATGGAACTAGAGCGGGAGAAAGGGATTACGATTAAACTGACACCCGTGACGATGCTGTGGAAAGGGTATATTTTGAATTTGATTGATACGCCGGGGCATGTGGATTTTTCGTACGAGGTGTCGCGAAGTCTGCAGGCGGTGGAGACGGCGGTACTGGTGGTTGATGCGACACAGGGGATACAGGCGCAGACTCTGGCTAATGTGTATTTGGCGCTTGAGCAAGATTTGACGATTATTCCAGTGGTAAATAAAATTGACTTGCCGGCAGCGGATGTGGAAGGGGTGGCGGCGCAGATAATGAATTTACTTGGGTGCGGTCGTGACGAGATTATTGAGGCTTCAGGGAAGACTGGGTTTGGGGTGGATAGGATTCTGGATGCAGTAGTAGAAAAAGGCCCAGAGCCGAGAGTGGTAATAGATTAGAATTCTATAATTATTGACTAATAGGGATAGACAGATATAATATAGGATATGAATATGACTCGGGCGTTGATATTTGATAGTTATTTTGATGATTACAGAGGAGTGGTGCTGTATGTCCGGATTTTTGAGGGGGAGATTGAGAAAAATGCGGAGATACTGATGATGGCAGCGGGGGTGAAGGGCCTAGCGCTAGAAGTCGGAGTCTTAACGCCGAAAATGTCACCGAGGGATTCTTTAAAAGAAGGTGAGATTGGTTATATAGTGACGAATCTGAAGACGACACGCGAGGCGAAAGTGGGGGATACAGTGACACTCGCGAAGGGGCTTACGGTGCGAGAAACTAACAATGGGCATGAAGTGGTAGATGCAGAGGGCAATGTACTGAAGCCATTGCCTGGGTATAAGAACGTATTGCCGTTTGTATATGCAGGATTTTTTCCGGTGAGTAATGACCAGTATAAGGAACTCAAGGAGGCGATTGAAAAGTTGGCGTTGTCTGACTCGGCACTCCGTTATGAGCCGGAGAATTCGCCAGTCCTCGGATTTGGGTTAAGGATAGGATTCTTGGGATTACTTCACATGGACATTATAAAGGAACGCCTGGAACGGGAGTTTGGATTAGATTTAATTGTCACTAATCCTTCGACAAATTATGAGGTCGCAATGAATAACGGCGAGATTCGGGAGATTAAATCGGCTTCGGACTTGCCGGATGCGAGTGAGATTAAGGAAATCCGAGAGCCGTGGGTGAAAGGCGAGATTATCTTGCCAAAACCGATGATTGGAAATGTTTTGAACCTAATTAATGAGAAACGCGGGCATCAGACGAATTTGTCGTATATTGAAGACCGGGCGGTGATTGATTTTGAAGCGCCGATGGCGAATCTGCTCACGGATTTTTATGATCAACTGAAATCGGCGACGAGTGGATACGCTTCGTTTAACTATGAACTGGATGGATATCGGTCGGAAGATTTAGTGCGAGTGGATTTCCTAGTAGGTGGACATAAAATGGATGCGCTGTCGGT
>JAZRDA010000018.1:0-18826 GCA_045660085.1 Candidatus Nanosyncoccus sp. | reverse complement strand
ATACATATAATGAAAGTGAATACAATCACTAACCATCATGAGGTTTCATTTTGTAACCGTCATGATGTCTCATGTTTGCCCTTTCTTCTATTTACACTAACTAGTCTTACTATGATTTCCGGCTTAGTGTTAGCTTCTAGTATTGTCTCAGCCGATGACAATTCTACTGTAGATCAAATTAGTATTACTGTACCTATGTCCTGTACGATGTCTGGTACTGGGCAGGATTCCCATAATGCTAATATTAATAATGGTACCTATACTCCTAACATTGGTACTACTACTATGCATGTATTCTGTAATGATAATGAAGGATTCGCTATCTATGCTGCTGGATATACAGGAGATGAAATAGGTGGAGAGAATAGTAATAAACTAGTTGGAACCAGTGCTTCTTCTAATGCTACTATAGAATCTGGTATTGCTACATCGGCTGGTAATCCTGATATATCTAACTGGGCGATGAAACTAGCCATATCACAAGACAGTGGAGATACGATTGGTACTAATGCATTTACGATTGATTCTGCTCCAAATGTAGACCTTCCGAGTCAAGCAGAACAATCAGCTACCAGTGCATCATTCTCGTCATACCATGTAGTCCCAAACGAATACACTAAAGTCGCTCATAAGAACTCAGGTACTGATATGACCGAATCTACTGGCGGAGTTAAACTTACTACTACTTATGCAGCTTACATTTCTAAGACTCAACCAGCTGATACATATAGCGGGCAGGTTATTTATACTCTGGTTCATCCAAGCAATCATGAGGCACCTATTGCTAATCCTGCTGTGCTGGATACCGGAAAAGTAGTTAACTCCAAATTGAAATCTCTTGCCGCTACGATTGTAAATGGTGAAGAAACCACCATAACTCCAGAATTTGATCCGTATGGTAGTTATGATTGGGAGCACGCACATGATGAATATATTAAATCCATCAGTATCCACTTAAAAACCCCTGCCCCTGCAGATTTTAATCCCTCCGAAATGAACACTATCTCGTCTACAGCATCTAAGAAACCGATTTATATCGTCTTTGATAATACTAACGATGCTGGTACTATGCATTTCTATACAGAAGGAGAAAAAATCTTCCTGCCCTCTGATTCATCCTTTATGTTTTATTGCTTCGATAGTCTTTCTGAGATTTCAGGTATCAACGATTGGGATACTTCTAACGTGACAAATATGAGCTACATGTTCTATTTTGCCGGCACCTCCGCCACCACCTGGTCTATCGGCGACCTCTCTTCCTGGAATACTTCCAACGTGACAAATATGAACAGCATGTTCTTTTATGCCGGCTACTCCGCCACCACCTTTACTTTGGATCTCTCTTCTTGGGATACTTCCAACGTGGCAAACATGAGTGACATGTTCGAATCTACCGGCCACTCCGCCACCACCTGGTCTATCGGCGACCTCTCTTCCTGGAATACTTCTAACGTAACAGACATGAGCTACATGTTCATAGATGCCGGCCACTCCGCCACCACCTGGTCTATCGGCGACCTCTCTTCCTGGAATACTTCTAACGTAACAGATATGAGCGGCATGTTCTCTAACGCCGGCTACTCCACCACCACCTTTACTTTGGACCTCTCTTCCTGGGATACTTCCAACGTGACGGATATGAGCATCATGTTCGCTGGCGCTGGCAGCTCCACCACCACCTTTACTTTGGATCTCTCTTCCTGGAATACTTCCAACGTGACAAACATGAGCAACATGTTCTATCAAGCCGGCTACTCCGCCACCACCTTTATTTTGGATCTCTCTTCCTGGAATACTTCCAACGTGACAAACATGAGCAGCATGTTCTCTTTTGCCGGCTACTCCGCCACCACTTTTACTTTGGACCTCTCTTCCTGGAATACTTCCAACGTGACATTCATGGGCTCTATGTTCGAATTTGCCGGCTACTCCGCCACCACCTGGTCTATTGGCGACCTCTCTGCCTGGAATACTTCCAACGTAACAGATATGAGCTTCATGTTCAATGCTGCCGGCTACTCCGCCACCACTTTTACTTTGGACCTCTCTTCCTGGAATACTTCCAACGTGACAGACATGAGCAGCATGTTCTATTATGCCGGCCGCTCCGCCACCACCTTTACTTTGGATCTCTCTTCCTGGAATACTTCTAGCGTGACAGGCATGAGTAGTATGTTCTCTAACGCCGGCAGCTCCGCCACCACCTGGTCTGTAATCATTCCTCAAACAAACGGGAATAGTATTAACAATACTACTAGCCGTCTTTATGGACAAACTACATCTAAATATGCAGCTCCCCTATCCGGCAAATCCTTCACCATCGCCCAGCCATAAAGCCTTGTCAATGACAAAACCGAGTATTGCTAATAATTTGTAATACTAATAATAACTACGCTCCCCTTTGGTACTATTTTAGCCTCTACTTTGACCATAGAATAACGAAGAATCGTGTTGTGTTCTGCTTGATATCTTCGCGGAGGGGACCCCCGTATAAGGTTCAGCACCTTTACAACACTTCGTAAGGAGTTTTTAAACCTATTCCTAAATGGGTTCTACCATAATTGTAATAGTTAATGAAGCGTTTTAGTTTGCGTTCTATAACATCTATTTTCTTATTTGGATTATATTGACCAATACACTCTTTTCTTAATGTTCTATTAAATCTTTCTAT
Source organism: Candidatus Nanosyncoccus sp. (assembly GCA_045660085.1). Classification (GTDB taxonomy): domain Bacteria; phylum Patescibacteriota; class Saccharimonadia; order Saccharimonadales; family Saccharimonadaceae; genus Nanosyncoccus. The sequence goes on along the minus strand of JAZRDA010000018.1, from coordinate 16,155 downwards.
ATGAGCATCGTCATTTGGATGACGTACTCTAGAATGTCTAGTCTTGATACCTCGGTGATTTAGTCTTTCCTGGAAGCGTCTCTGAAATTCTGCGCCATTGTTACTTTGTACCATTTTAAAAGAGAAGCCCATGAATCCTTGGGCTTCAAGAATAGTTTCTGTTGCTCCTATACTGGACTATCTCAGCACACTCATATTTTTGCCGTCTGATACACATAATAGCTGCCGCAATATCATTACCTAGAGCATTAGGATGAGTCTTGGGAGCCGAGCTGATAGTTGGTATATCCCACTTTACGTTTGCTCAACGAAATGCTGCTCCGAGGGGGTCTAGATGGCCTACCAGCGTTTTCTAGAAGTACGGTTTGTTGGTTCTCCCATTTCTTCTTCCAGCGATAGATAGTGGATCTATTCTTGCCATATCTTCTCGCGATCTGAGCAACATTTCTTTTCTCTAAGATTAGCTCCTTCATTGCGTTGCCTCTTGATTTTTCTATGTCTTTGCCTCTATAATAAGCCATAAGGTAGTTCTCCTTGTTTTTAGTTAGTTCCTAGGAACAAGTTTAAGGACTACCTTATTTTTATGCAAGTATTTGTTGCATAGGTGCTGGACTATTACGGTTAACTTGACTTATCAAGCAGAATATGCTATACATAAAGGTATGTGTAGATATATTTCCGTACACGAGTTTAACATGATTAATTTGGTCAACACACTTGGCCTTGCTTATTCATGCTCAAATTCATACTCGTGCGCGGGAGCTATCTAAGCCTTATCAAATCTAAACAATTTACTCTTCTATTACTGGACTAGATAAGCTCCGAAGCGATGTTTCGGGGCTCTTCTAGCCGCACATGGCAAATACAATTTAACAATTGTAGGAGTATGGCGGCTTGGCAAATTAACACAAAAAAGGAGGCCATCTATGAACAAGAACAAGAGAAACCTTTATCTCGTCATGGCCGAAGCTACGATTACCGAAGGTCTTTTGGCAATGTCAATCATGACACTATTTTTTCATTCGGTCGGCCTTAGCAACGAGAAAATCTCCCTCACGCAGATCATTTTCACCGCCGTTCTGGTGCTCCTGAATGTTCCCACCGGCTACATCGCAGACCGCATTAGCCGTAAATGGGCAAACATTATTGGAGACTTTGCGAGTAGTATCATTTTCCTTTGCTATGCCTTCACGAATAACTTTCTGGGTATTGTTATCTGTGAAAGCTTGCTGGGTGTGACTTCCGCATTAAGCAGCGGCGTGGACCAAAGTCTGTTGAAACACTTTTCTGGTAAGCTAGCAAGAGGTAATGGTGAGCCAGAGGAGAGTGTATTGAAGAAATACACTGCAAGATTATGGTGCTTTAAGTATATTAGCAACCTGATCTTGCTCCTCCTCGGCGGGCCGATTGGCGCCATTGACTTACGCCTAGCCATTGCACTTTCCGGTGTTCCTCCGTTTATCGGCGGAGTCATCAGTATTTTTATCGAAGATGACAGCGAAAAGCTGACTCCGAAGCATAAAAATCCGATGAAAGACATGCTAAGCGTTGCTAGGACCGCACTAGGCTCTAAGCCTTTGCGGTGGCGTATCTTCGCCTATGCGGTTGGACGTCAGATGACACACGCGATCATCTGGGTGGCCACCCCCCTGTTCATGCAGGCCGGTGTACCGCTAGAATTCGTCTCGTGCGCGTGGGCGTTTAACTCGCTCATGGCAGTGTTTGGAGCACACCTCGCCGGAAAATTTGGCCATCGCCTGAATGATGTTCAGATCCTTGTCGTGCCAGTCGCTCTAATGAGTATTAGTATGACGACAATGTTTATCAATTTGAACCTCGTCACGGTATGGCTGTATGGGCTGATGGGTATAGTGCAGGGTTGGTCGTCCAGCACTTTAACCCCTATGGTCCAGAGATACGTCAAGCCGAGCGAGCAGACTTCGGTCATCTCGCTCATGAAAGTATTCTCGGATGCACTATTCATCCCGACGACTTGGATTACAGGCTTAGTGGCGGACATCAAGCTAGAATATAGCTTGCTCGCTACCGTCGCCATGTTCCTGCCGCTCGGGTTGATAGTGATAAAACAGCTCAAAACCACTAAATAGTTAAACAAAAAGTAGTTAATTTGCCAAAATTTCCCTCGGCCGACCACCGGGGGATTTTTCAGTTATACTTAAGTTAGAATCTAAGTATGTACCCTTGTAATCTCCCCTCGTCTGTGCTATAATCTAACCTAATATTAGCTCAGCAAATGGACCAACCCAGAGGAGAATCATTGGAGAGTCGCGTTTGCTTTAACCAAAGGAGTAATCATGAAAGATTATGAACTTACAGTTCTATTTCATCCCGATCTCGAGATGAATTTTGATCCTGCTCTAGACAAGGTGAGGAAGCTCATCGAGACTAGCGGCGGTAAAATCACCAAAGAGGAAGCTGACGGCAAGAAACGTCTTTCCTACGACCTAGCCGGCCAGAGTTACGCCATTTATCATTATTTTGAGCTTACTCTGCCAGCCGATGCCCCAGCCAAGCTGTCATCCACGCTCAACATTACGGATGAGGTTATCCGTCACATGTTAGTGCGTGCTGATGAACGCAAGCGGGCTCAGCTCGAGGCGGCCGAAGAAGACAAATCAGCCAAGTCAACCAAATCAACTGAAGAAAAAGGAGAATAATATTTATGCGCGGTTTTAGTAAAGCAATCATCACTGGTAATTTGACTCGCGATCCAGAGCTTCGTACCACATCCAACGGTTCCACCGTTTGTGGTTTCACGGTAGCTGTCAATCGCACTTATCGTGATGCTAGCGGCGAGCAGAAGGAAGACGTTTCCTTTATCGACTGCTCAGCCTGGGGTAAGCTAGGCGAAATGATTAACCAATATGCCAAGAAGGGAAGCGGAGTGCTCGTTTCCGGTCGTCTTGATCAGCGCAGCTGGGAAGACAAGACCGATGGCAAGAAGCGCTCTCGTGTTGAGATTGTCGTGGAAGATTTTAATTTCACCGGCAGCTCTTCTAATCGCGATAATGCCTCTGGTAGCTATGATGGTGGCTCCTCGTCATCTTCATCGGCAGCCGCCAGTGACACCCCAGATGACATTCCAGATGGTGAGATTGATTTAAGTGAAGTACCATTCTAATAAAACTTAAAACGAAGGAAGGAAAGAATGAAAAAACTAAAGAAAGACCCAAATCTTTATTTCGACTACCGAGACGTCAAGACTCTCAGTCGTTATATTGATAGCTATGGCCGCATCGAGCCTATTGCAAAGACCGGCTTATCGGCTAAGCAGCAGCGCCAACTAGCAGTCGCTATTAAGCGCGCTCGCCACCTAGCTTTGTTACCATTTGTCACTAAATAAGGAGTAATATGTACGGACCTACAGATCTAAAGAAAAACACTCTAATCACTTTAGACGGTCAGCCGTATAAGGTGGTAGAATACTCACAGAAAGTCATGGGCCGTGGCGGCTCAATCGTCAATGTCAAGGTGAAGAATCTCATCACTGGCGCTCTTCTTCCTAAGACCTTCAAAGGTCAGGAAAAAATCGAACCAGCCGAGGTTACCACGAAGAAAGTTCAGTATCTCTACCGAGATGACGAGAAATTTTACTTCATGGACCCGGAGTCATTTGAACAATACGAGCTCGCTGCCGACATGGTTGGCGATGCCAAAGATTTTATGCGTGATGGCGATGAGATAGAGATTCAGTTCTATAATGGCACTCCCATCAATCTCCAACTACCTAAGAATATCTGGCTTGCCGTTACCTACACCGAGACAGCGGTGAAGGGCGACACCACCAGCTCCGTTATGAAGGATGCCACCCTGGAGACCGGCGTGGTTATCAAAGTCCCCGCCTTCATCAAGCAGGGCGACATCGTCTCTGTGGATACCGACACCTATGCCTATCGTGAACGGAAGAAATAACGTCACATGGACGAGTGGCGGACCTGGAGAGAGTTCTACATGGGTGGGTGACGACCCTGGAAGGGGTACCCAAAATGTTTTGCGAAGCAAAAATTTTGGGGAGGGAGAAGGGTCGGCAGGACCCGCCCAGAAAACAGCCGGCAGGACCCCCGCTGGAGAACTCTCTCGCGGTTATATTAAGCTTTCTGGCGCCGCGAAGGCATTTGATTTTGATTTCCACGGCAAGACGATTCTCGACATCGGCTCTTCAACCGGCGGTTTCACCAAGTACGCTTTGGATCACGGCGCCACTAAGGTCATCGCCGTAGAGAAGGGAACTAATCAAATGATGTCGCCACTTCGTAACGACCCCCGGGTTGAACTCCACGAGAAGACTGACATCTTCGATGTGATAGCACAAACGAGTACTTCAGAGGGGATTTCGGAGCGCGGCAGCGCGAGAGATAGCGCGCTCGCCCCGTGGCGACGGGCGCGAGCGACGCGACCCGATGAAGTACTCGTTTGTGCTCCTGACATTGTACTGGCCGACGTCTCGTTTATTTCGCTCACTCGCGTTCTCTCTTATGCCAAGAATCATCTTTCTAGTCCTCACACCGAATATCTTGTCATGCTGAAGCCTCAGTTTGAGGCTCGTCCCGACCAATTGTCAAACGGCATCGTCAAAAACGACCGCATCCGCCGCGAGATTATTAAAAATTTTGAACAGTGGCTGAAACGAAATGGCTTCATCATTAAGAACAAGCACGACAATGAGTTAACCGGCAAGCACGGCAACCTCGAACGCTTCTATTATTTAGCTCAGAGCAATAGTTGACGAGAAAATTGAACTAATGCCCATTTTGTACTTGCATTTTCATTTAAAACGCTTATAATTATAAATATATGAATTTATTGCATGGCGTGGGCGATTTCTTCTCACTGGATATTGGTACCAATTCGATGCGAATTGTCCAGCTTTCTGGTAGCCAGCAACACGGCTGGACCCTGCAGAAATTTGCCTATGTGCCAATCGACCAGAAACTAACCCAGGATTCTTCCGATCTTGGCAAGAAGCGCCTTGGCGAGGCCATTCTTGGTGCCGTAGAGCAAGCCGGTATTAAGACTAAGAATATCGCGCTCGGCCTTCCAGCCAGCAAGACCTTCACCTCCATCGTTGAGACCGAGACTCTACCCGAGAAGGAGCTGAAGAAATCCTTCAAATACGAGATTGATAAATACGTACCCATGGCCATGAGCGATGCTAAGGCCGATTATGTCATCCTAGGTGTCAGCCCGAATGATCCTGCCAAGACTGAAGTTCTAGTTAGCTCCGTCGCCAAGGATTACGCCGAGTCTAACATGGAAATGATTGAGAAGACCGGCCTCAATATCATCGCTATGGAGCCAGAGCCACTCGCCATGGCAAGAGCCCTAGCTATTCCAGGCGCCATGGATGCCACTATGATTGTTGATTTCGGCGAGAAATCCACCGATTTAGTTATCGTCTATAAGAATCAACCTCGCCTCGTGCGCTCCATCCCCGGCGGGTTCGGTATTCTAGTGAAAGCCGTCGCGAACGGCCTCAATGTCAGGGAAGATCAAGCCCGTCAATTCATCCTGAAATTCGGTCTCGACCAGAATCAAGTCGAAGGCCAGGTCTTCTCCGTGCTTAATGCTCATCTTGATAATTACGCTTCCGAGCTGGCTAAATCAGTCCGCTTCTTCCAGACCAAATACATTAATGGTAAGGTCGGCGGTATCGTCCTATCCGGCTATGGCGGCATGATACCTTTGTTCCCAGAATACATCGAGTCAAAAACCAGAATCCCATCCATGCGCGGTAATCCGTGGCAGCTCGTCCGGACTACTTCCGAGCAGCAACGCATGCTCGCGAGCGTCGCCAGTGAATTTGCCGTCGCTATCGGTTTGTCAGAAAGGAGTAACGATTAATGGCACGTGAAATCAACCTAGTTCCTGATGTTAAAGGTGAGATGATCAAGGCTCTCAAGCTGCGCAATCTAATCTTCTTCCTTTGTATCGTGGTGGCTGCCGCTAGTGTGGCGGTTACAGTTGTCGTCGGTACCATCATGGGTGGCCAAGCAGCTATTCTAGAAGGCAACAAACAATCCATCGAGAAGCTCTCAAACAAGCTTAAATCCTATTCCGAGCTAAATGATTTTCTCACTATCAAGGATCAAGTTGGCAATATCTCAACTCTCACCAATAATAAGAAGGTCCTGTCTCGTACCTTTGGTATCCTTACAGCCCTAATCCCAAGCGGTCCCGACGTTATTACTATTTCCGAGCTCAGCGTAGACCTGACCAATTCATCTGCACCAGTGCTATCTTTCGATGCGCAGGCCGATGCCAAGAAAGAGCCATATATTGATTATAACGTTTTGGATTCCTTTAAGAAGAGCATGGACTACATGCGCTATGACTACGGTAACTATGTCAATAAAAGCGGCAACAATATTCCGGCCTACTGTATGATTGAATATGGTGACGATGGTGCTCTGTTTAATGAGCCATCCCGTGGTATTTATGCATTCTGGACCATTAATGCCGAGGGTTGCAATCCAGCCGCTGACAATACTAGCGAAGAGTCGGACTCGACAGACACGGTCACTAGTGAATACTCTACCGAGGACTACAATGGCCAGACCGTCGTTCGAATTTGGCGTACCCCGCAATACGACGAATGGTATCACGAAGAGGCCCCTGAAGGCAACACGCCTCACATGAGTCTCACGGGTGAAATCTCCAATGTTGAACATTTCCAGAGCGCCTGCATTGCCTACACTGGCACAATTGTCGATCAAGTCCAGAAGCCTAAATGGACCGAGACTAACGAATCCTGTCAACTCGTAGCCGGCGGCATCTCTGGTATTAGGGTTACCGGCTCCTCGAACGGTCGTAGCGCCGATGAGCAACTAGTTCTACGTTTTTCAGCCCAGATTACCTTAACTCCAGAAGCTTACTTATTCAATAATCACCATTTCATCGCTCTTGCTCCATCCGGACATCACAATGTGACGGATTCCTATATCCAGATTCAGTCAATGTTTAGCGAACGTGCGGCTGATTGTGACGAAAGTGATGTCGACTGTAAATCTGAACAAAATCTAAAGGGAGACGAATAAATGGCCAAAGAAGTAGCAATCGGTAAACGAGCTAAAATCTCAGAAGCGCAGCAGAACATGATTCTGTCAGTCCTTGTTGCGGCGGTCTTTCTTGGTGCAGCGGTTTCCTTAACTGTACACTTTATCCAGGCCATTTCCTTTAATGCCAAAGTGATTTCAGCCCAAGATAAGTCAATTGCGGATTATTCCAGTGTTATTAAGAGGACTGGTATTTGCCGCGCCCCTAAAGGCAATGTTTATACAAGCGACGAAATTGATAAATGCGACCCGAACGATATTAAAACCAGCGAAATTCCAGGTACTCTAAGGGCTAACATTATTCAGAACCTCGCCTCTAATCCGGCCCTTAATTCTGTCGCCAAGGAAAACACTTCGGTATGTACCAATTCCGATACCGACAAAAGCTATACCTACAAGGAATTAATGAAAACTTATAACGATGCGATAAATAGCAAAAATACCAAGGACATCGAAGCTGCAACTCAACTAGTGAAGAGTTGTTCGGCATTGCGTATTATTCCGGATGCGCTGCCAGCTTTCCGCAATGAAGAGGCTCTGTTAGCAAGCGTAGATAAGCTCTTTAAGCTTTCCGGTTGGAATCCAGAATCTCTCAGTCCCAGCAATAGTGCCGGCACCGCTAGCAGCACCAAGGGGCTAAATGCTATGTCGATTAATCTATCCATTGAGGCTGCTGCTAGCACGACAATGAACGTATTAAATAATATCGAGCGTTCAATTCGTGAATTTGACATCGAAAGAGCCACCATCGAATGGGGTAGCGACGACACTCTCATCCTGCAAGCTAAGGCCAATGCTTATTATATGGATACCTCTTCCATCAAAGAAACTGAACTGACTATTAAACCGGAGGGAAGTAAAAAATGATCCAAAAAGATTTATTAACCGCAATCGGCACCGCAATTATTGGTGCAGTAGTCGCTTACTTTCTTTGCAATTTATTACTCGTTCCGATGATCGCAACGGTCGAGGAGCAGAAAGTCAAACAAATCGATTCCAATTTCTCGCTTGACATCGCTACGCCCAGTCCAGAGGTCTTCAATTATCGCGCCATCAACCCGACCGTCGAGGTATACGTAGGGGACTGCAACGAGTTCAATGAATTTGGCGAATGTATTGATGACGAAGGCAATAATCCAGGTCAGGAGAATCGCTAATGGCTCTTCTTACCAAAGAAGCCGAAACCCAAATCATCAACCTTCTCCTCGCAGAAGGTTTAGCTGACAGCAATCTCGTTTATTCTATCAAGCAAGATAGCGAGCAACACAATAAACCCGTTCTTGCCGAACTAATTGCCCGTAAGATCATCAGCGACGATATGGTAGCCCATGCTACTGCGGCCATTATTGGTGTACCCTACGTGGAGCTTAAGAACATCACCATCGATCAAGACATCCTTTCCAGAATCCCAGCCGAAGCCTCGACCAGAGTCTTCGCCGTGCCGCTCGGCGAGAAGGACGGCATCTTGAATGTTGCCATGGTTGACGTTACCAATGTCCAGGCGATCGACTACCTATCGAATCTCGTCAATCAACCAATTCGCGCCTGGATGTCATCCGAGCGTGGCATTCGCGAAATGCTCGAGCAATATCATGGTGACTTCTCCGGCGTTAAAGATGCAGTTCGTGAGACCGACGAGGAGGCCGCCTCCGAAGCTCAGTCCAATGTTAAGACCATCGTCCAGGACTCGCCAATTTCGAAAGCTCTCACCACGATTTTAAGCTATGCCGCCAAGACCAAAGCTTCAGATATTCACATTGAGCCACTCGAGAACTCCCTCATCATTCGCTGCCGTATCGATGGTGTCTTGCGCAAAATCATGGACCTACCAAAAACTGTCGCCCCGGCCCTAGTTTCCCGTATTAAGATTCTCTCTAACCTAAAGATTGACGAACACCGCACCCCGCAAGACGGTCAGTTTACAGTTCTCGTCGACGGGCAGGAAATCGATCTCCGTATCGCCATTTCACCAGTGACCTGGGGCGAGCAAGTAGTTATTCGTCTTCTCGATAAAAGCGGTGTCAGCATGGAAATCGAGAAAATGGGCATGAGCGGTCGCGCTCTCCGTGCCGTTTTGAACGGTATCAAGAAGCCAAACGGCATGATTCTAACCTCCGGTCCTACCGGTTCGGGTAAGTCCACTACCCTCTACGCCCTCATTCAAAAGATCAAGTCCGAAGAAATCAACATCGTCACGCTGGAGGATCCAGTCGAGTATAAAATGGAGGGAATCAATCAGATTCAGGTCAATGTCGATGCCGGCCTTACCTTTGCCTCAGGGCTTCGTTCTATTCTACGTCAAGACCCTGACGTGGTCATGGTGGGTGAGATTCGTGACTCCGAGACTGCTAGCCTTGCCGTGCAGGCCGCCCTTACCGGCCACTTAGTCTTTAGTACCTTGCACACCAACTCTGCTGCTGGTATTTTACCTCGTCTTCTGGATATGGGCATCGAGCCATTCCTGCTTGCTTCGACTCTTAATATCGTCATTGGCCAGCGCCTTGTTCGTCGTATTACTGAAAAACGCGAAATGTACAAATCGTCCGAGATCGAGACCGAGGGAATTAATGAACTAATCGGTGACCTGTTGCCAAAAACCAAAGAAGAGGTAGCCGAAGTTAGTGAAGATTTAGGTTACCCTGGCCTGCCAGTTAAGAATGACGACCATTACTTACTTGCTAAAGGTATGAATTCTAAAGAGACCCCCGGCGGCTACTCCGGTCGTGCTGGTTTGTATGAGACCATTGAAGTTGATGAAGACATTCAGAAGTTAATCATTTCCCATGCTACTGCTAATGAAATTATGCGCCTCGCCAAAACCAAGGGAACAGTCACTATGCGCCAAGACGGCATGCTTAAAGTCTTGTCCGGAATAACATCAATGGAGGAAGTCAACCGCGTTGCTAGTGACCTCTCGTAACGCTTGTGCTATAATATTACCATGGAAAACAATACACAAATGAATAATACACCAAGAATCGAAAACCTCCTTGAGGAGTGTGTCCGCAGAAACGCCTCCGACCTACACCTTCAATATGGTTTGCCCCCAATCCTACGTGTTGATGGCGCTCTGACCCCGATTGCTGGCACTGCTACTCTGAATGAGGAGACCATGCGCAATTTGGTTTTCGCCACTCTCGACGAAGAACAGCAGAAGATTTTACTAAAAGACAAAGAATTTGACTACTCATTCGCCTTTGGCGACATGGCTCGTTTCCGTGTTAATGCTTTTCACGAAAGAGGCAAACTCGCTGCAGCCTTTCGTCTCATTCCGAATCAAATTAAGAATATCAATGATCTCGGCATGCCTGCCATCGTTGAAACTTTTGCTGATTTCCCGCGCGGTTTAGTACTTGTCACTGGCCCTACCGGTTCTGGTAAATCTACCACTCTTGCCGCTCTAATTGACAAGATTAATCGTGAGAAATCCACCCACATTATCACCATTGAGGACCCGATTGAATTCACTCACCGTTCTCAGCGTTCGGTCATTGCTCAGCGGGAAGTGCATTATGATACCTTTAGCTTCGCTGCGGCACTTCGTTCAGTACTGCGTGAAGATCCAGATGTAGTCTTAATTGGGGAGATGCGTGATCTCGAGACTATCCAAGCTGCCATTACTATCGCCGAGACCGGCCACTTAGTCTTCGCAACTCTCCATACCAATTCCGCTGCTCAGTCCATCGATCGTATGATTGATGTCTTCCCATCCCATCAACAGCCACAGGTTCGTTCGCAGCTTGCCAATATGCTCATGGCGGTCTGCGCTCAGCGTTTAGTGCCAGCCATTGGTGGCGGTCGTGTAGTTGCTGCCGAAATTATGATTGCAAATTCTGCTATTCGTTCTCTCATTCGCGACGGTAAGACCCATCAGATCGATAATGCCATCCAGACCGGTGCCGAGCAGGGCATGCAGACCATGGATCGTACCCTCGCCAAGCTTGTTCAGACTGGTGTCATTACCTATGATTCCGCTCGCGAATATGCCGTTGACATCAACGAGCTTAATAGACTAGTTAAAGGTTAATCATGAAGAGATTCAACTATAAGGCCAAAGAGAAGGAAACTGGCAAAGTTGTCAAAGGCAGTATCCAGGCCGAAACCGAACAAATCGCCGGCCGCCTTCTGATTGACCAGGGTTACATTCCCCAGTCTGTAGTAGAGGAAGGTACTGGTCTATTTGGCGGCAAAGGTCACGTCACCAATAAGGATCGTATTCTTTTCACCCGTCAGCTTTCGACCCTAATCGGTGCCGGCTTGCCGCTAGCATCCAGCCTTCGTACCGTAGTCGGCCAGACTCAGTCTAAGACCATGAAGACAATCGCCGAGGAAATCCTAACTAATGTCGAATCCGGTCGGACACTTTATGACTCCTTTGCTCAATATCCAGATGTCTTTAACGGAGTTTATCTAGCGCTAATCCGCGCCGGTGAAACTTCCGGTACGCTTGATCTAGCTTTGAAACGCCTTGCCGATCAGGAAGAGAAGGATGCCGCCATGATGAGCAAAATCAAAGGCGCCCTAGTCTACCCAGCGATTATTCTAGTTGTGATTATCGCCGTGCTTGCCTTCATGATGATCATGGTAGTCCCGCAGGTGAAAGATCTGTACGAGGACATGGGCGAGGAGCTACCTGAGCTCACGCAAATTCTAGTTAGTATTTCTGATTTCTTCGGTAATTTCTGGTGGCTAGTCCTGATAATCGTAGTTGCCATCTGCGGTGCCGTCTGGTATGCTGTCAAGAAGACTCCAGCTGGCCGCAAAGTAATGGATGGCTTTAAAATCCACGTGCCAATCTTCGGTGGTCTATTTCGCAAACTTTATGTTTCGCGTTTCGCTCGTACCGCTGAAATGATGCTAGCTACTGGCGTGCCAATGTTGGATTCTGTCAAGATTGCCATTGAGGCCGTCAGCAATACTGTAGTTGAGCAAGAATATTTTAAGGCAATCGACATCATTAAAAGTGGTAAGCCACTCTCCGAATCTTTGCAGGACCGTAATTATATGCTGCCACTCGTTCCGCAAATGGCTAGCATCGGCGAAGAGTCTGGTAAGATTGATGAAATGTTAGGCAAAGCCGCCCAGGTTTACGAAAACGAACTCGACGAACAGATTAATAGTATTTCCACCATGATTGAGCCAATTCTAATGGTTATCATGGCCGGCCTCATCGGCGTGGTCGTGGGTGGTACTTTGCTTCCGATTTACTCACTAGTCAATTCGGTAGCAGCCTAAAGCATATCCGAAATGCCCTATCTATTGGGCATGCTTAGTTAATGGCATTTCGGATATACTTATAGACTATTGCAGTAAACACCAGCCCCTTCAAGTCGGTACATCACCGCGAGATTGCGCGGGTTTGAGGAAAGGATGGTTTTGCTACCGTAGCAGGAAGCCTGCAACACTATTATCATTTTATTATCATTCGGGAAAGGTTGGTTCTCAAGTCCAGTCGCTATAGAATTAGTACAGTCACTATCGGCAGTCGTGGCGCCACACTTTACAACCACCAGCTGATAATTACCACCCGACGGATCAGCAAAGTTCTCTTTCAAATAATCTCGGTAAAAGCCTCTCCAGGTTGTCTCGTTACCAGTACTGCTTTTTAGAGCATCCGACCAGATGACATTTACCTGGGAGACAGAAGTCTCCGCGGAGCCAGGCAGAGTACCACGATTGTTTTTCTCGTAATTCTTAATCTTTTCTAGCAACAACATTACATCATCACGTCGCCTCGTGTCCCGCTGTGACCTTTGTAATGCCGGCAGGGCAATGAACAACATCATGAAAATCAATCCCGCTATCGCCAGCACTAACGACACCTCAATTACTGTGAAACCATTTTTTCGTTTAAAACCATCTTGAATCATGGTTTAATTATAATTGCAATTCCTTAAAAAAACAATAGGGTTATGATAAAATATTAAGTATGAAAATTGCATTCTATATTTGCTTATTTATCCTGGGAGCTTGTTTTGGCTCTTTCTTATGTTGCCAGGCCAGGCGCTTACGCCTGCGCGAAAAACGCGGCAAGAAAGCCGTCAAGAAGCTCGGCTCGCGCTCAGTCTGTTTGCACTGTAAGACTCAGCTAAAATGGTACGATAACATCCCAATTGTATCTTGGCTAGTCCTAGCCGGCAAATGTCGTTCCTGTCACCACCGAATTGGTGCGCTAGAATTTTTGTCTGAAGTTGGCCTCGCGGCTGCCTTTCTTGCTATCGGCACCACCATAGATATTGCCACCGCAGACGTAATAACTTGGGTGATATTTGGCCTTATTTTGCTACTTACCTTAGCGCTCGGCTTCCTTGCCATTTACGATGGTGCTTACGGCGAGTTGCCAATGCGACAATTAATCATTGCGATTGCGCTTGGATTTACTATATCCATTATCAAACAGTCTCGCATTATAGCATTAGCGGGATTTACGCCAAGTATTTTTATAAATTCGCTAGGCTCGGTTGCGATTCTAGGGGGCCTCTATTTATTATTGTACTTAATCTCAAAAGGGAAATGGGTTGGCGATGGCGATTGGCTACTTGGCATTGCGATTGGTCTAGCTTTGAATGATCCCTGGTTAGCACTAGCTACACTCTTCATTTCAAACATTCTAGCCAGCTTCGTCATGCTGCCTTTCTATATCAAGAATCGGCAGAAGCAAATCTATTTCGGTCCTTTTATGGTAATTGCTTTTGTTATTGTAATTACTTTTTCTAATTTCATGCTACTAATTTAAGCATATGCTATAATAAACTTATGGTAAGAAAAGGTGACACACTTATAGAAGTAACGCTTGCAATCGGGATTTTTTCGATGGTTGCAATCGCCATCGTTTCCGTCATGTCCAGCGGCACTACTGGCGCTCAGACCGCTCTCGAGACCACTCTCGCCCGCGAAGAGATTGACACTCAGGCCGAGGCTATTCGCTTTATCCAGATTTCTAGCATTGCCGACCAAGATACTTTCGATCGGCGTTTTGAGGCCCTTTGGAAGAAAATCACCGACAATGCCGTGAATGCTGACAGCGAAATCCTGCATTATACTCCGGAGACCTGTATCAGCCTCTATGCCGATGACGGAGAGGTTCAAAAATACAATGGCTTTGTGATTAATAACTACAAGCTCGGTACTTTCAATGCGAGCACTATTGATAGTGTCTATATTTCCGCCAAAGAAAACTCCGGCTATTTCGCTCAGGCCTCTACCTATCCACGCCTAGTGTTTAATAACTCTACTTCCGCCCTCGATAGTACTACCTCTTCTTCTAATAGCTTTTATCGTGCCGAAGGATTATACGTCATAGCTGTTAAGGAAGATTCCAGTGGTGGCGAGTATAATCCGACCACTGTCGTTGATGGTGATGGTGTCACCAAGCGCCCCGCCTTCTATGATTTTTACATTCGCTCCTGCTGGTACGGCATGAATGCTACGGAGCCTTCTACGATTTCTACGGTAATTCGACTCTACGATCCTAGCGCTGTGACGGTTAAATAATCAACTAGTCTCAGAATGAAACTTATCGTGGATTTCTTTTAGGTGTATATCCGTCACGTGTGTATAAATTTGTGTGGTCGAGATGTCTGCATGCCCCAGCATCGATTGCACCGAACGAATATCGGCTCCATTCATCAATAAATCCGTCGCGAATGAGTGCCGGAGTGTGTGAGGCGACACGTGCTTAGTGATTCCGGCCAGCCGGGCGTATTTTTCGACTATCCTCTCTACCGAGCGCACTGTCATTCGCCGATAATCGCCCGATGTATCTACAGTCTGCTTATGTCTGGAATTGTTGAGAAACAGCGCCGGCAGGGAATCGGTCCTCGCATCCAAGTAGTCCCGCACCCTATCCGCCGCCGACTGCGAAATGAAGATTGGTCGGTCCTTGGAGCCTTTGCCGCGCACCATGAACTCTCGCCTCTCCAGATTAATCGAATCTCGGTTTAATCCCACCAGCTCTGACACGCGTAGGCCGCCAGAATACAATAATTCAATAATCGCCCTATCGCGTAGCCCCGACTCGGTCGATAAATCAATCTCCTCCAGCATGTCTTCCACCTCGTCGAAATGTAGGAAAGTGACTTGCTTCCGGACCACATGCGGCAGTTCCACTAACGATGGATCCAGCGATTTAATGTCTCTCCTAGCTAAATATTTCAGAAAACCCCTTAGTGCGATAAGATAGTAAGCCTGTGTAATAGTCTTTAAATCCTCGTCACCGTTCTCTGTACCGTAACGGTTCAGCTTAATCCGGTATTTTCGGACTAAGTCCTTCGTGATATCCTGCGGCCCCATCTCGTCCTTATTTAGGATTTCCAGCGAAATCTCTACAAATCGTTCAAGATAAAGGCGATAATTATCAATCGTCTTTTTGCTTCGGCCCGACTCTATCTCCAAGTGCTCCAAGAAATCATTGATGAGATCATAAATATCCATACCGTAATTATAACAAAATCCCCATCAATTTTCGTGAGTTTTCTGCCAAAATTCCTGTCATTTTCTATTGACAACTAACCACAAACACTATAATATATAGACAGATAAAGGTCATATATTAACAAGCAGGTGTTTTAAACAAATGCAAAATAAATTAAACGAAAAGATTCCTAGAATCAAATGTCTAGATAAATTTGGTCTATTCAGTTTTGGGATTTTGCTATCTTCATTTAACATTGTCGGTAGTATTACTGGCCTTAATTCTTCTCCCGCCTCCGCCTACACAGCTTCTATCACTACCTCCAGTTCTATTGCTCTAGATGTCTCTCCAGCTGGAGATGGTACTTCTATTCATAGTGAATCCATTAATGTAGTATCAGACTGTAGAAGTGGTTATAATCTAACTATAGCTACTCCAACTGGTAGTAATCTATATAAGTATGATAGTACTAATGATACTTTGGATTCTACTGCCTCCTTTACTGCAGTAGATGGTACTTCTAGTCTAAGTAGTAATAATAATACTAACAAATGGGGCTATACTCTAGTCTCTAACCCCACCAGTTCTACTGTCTTCTCCCCACTCTCTTCTACTCCATCAGTATTAAAGTCTACAGTAGATACCGTAAGTCCAAGTAGTGATATTAAT
>JAZRDA010000017.1:0-12467 GCA_045660085.1 Candidatus Nanosyncoccus sp. | reverse complement strand
AGTTGGATCATTATCATTTAATGGATTATTGGTATTAGCTACGGTAAGAGTAGTAGGTACAGTGTTTACTCCTTCCTGGTGAGTATCAGCTAGTCTTAAGTTTTCTATCATCCAGCAGTTACCATCAGTGAGTTTGGCGATGGCATAAGTCTGGTTATCTCGTGTATCAGTAAGAGCTGAGATACTGGATAGATTTGCGGTAATGGACCAAGTGGATTCATCTTGGTCGCCTTCATCATCGTAGGTAGCAGCCGTGAGACTACCATTAGTACCACAAAGTTCAGCGACTTTACTTGAGTCCTGGAGATTACCAACAGACTTAATCCAGACAGCATATAGAGCTAGTCCGTTAGCTGTAGTACCAGTCGGAACCACGATATCTTCATTTGGACCATAGAAGTTGGCATTTGGATTCGTAGCATAATCATAAGCATCAGACCAGCCAGCAAAGCCATAGCCTTCGCGGGAGAAATTGGAAGCGAACAATGTCTTAGTACTGCCGTCTGTAGCCGCTTGTCTTCCCATCGTACCTTCAGCAGTCTTAGCATTAGCATAGTAATTAATATATCCTGCAGTAGAAGGTTGTGGTCTTAATGGTTCTTCAGAAGCTGGATGAACTAGAGTGTATTTAACTTGTCCAATATATGTACCAGATTTCTGGGTAGGGCTAATGTAGACAGCATAGGTAGTAGTAACTCTAGCACCTTCTGTGTAGATACTGTTATTATCTACATCAGTACCAGAATTACGATAAGATACCCTGGTGTAGGTAGATGGTACTGCTGCCCAGTCACTATAATCAGTATCTCCGGATTGTTTTTCTGAGTCTCCAGTACTTCCCGCAATGATAGGTGTATAAGTGCCATTTGTTACACCAATCTTCATCGCCCAGGCTGAGTTACTACCGGAGAATGTAGTACCAGTTAAAATATCACTGGTTTGTCCTAATGTGCTATCTCTTAGATATGTATTTCCTAATGTATCATCACTATAACCTACAGCATAAATAGCAAAGCCTTCGTTATCGTTACAATAGGCTTTCAGTGTAGTGGTGCCAATACCATCAGGATAATAATCTTGGCCACGAGAATCTACGCCATTTGGAATCTGAGCAGTATGAGTACCCATGCCAGTGCCATTCATAGTGCAAGAGACCGGGACAGTGATGGTGGTTGTGGTAACAGCATCATCGGCATGGAGTGAGGGTGAGGATAGGAGTCCACCACAAATGAAAGTAAAAAACAAAATACCTACGAGCAATACATGGCAAAATTTTTCTTTAGTTATCAATTCCATATTTACCATAAGTATTAATATAATAATAGCACTAGCAGGATAAAAAAGCAACGAAATTATCAATCAAAATCATTACAACACTACTCTTTATAATCAATTAGTTCCAAGAACTCATCTTCTGCAATTTGTGAAATCCCTAGTTTCTCAGCTTTATCTAGTTTTGACTTTCCAGGTTTATCCCCCACAATTAAGGCCGTAGTGTTCTTCGTCACTGACGAAGTTACCGTCGCACCAAGTTCGCGCAGTCGTTCTTCCGCCTCTTCTCGCCCCATCGAAACAAGAGTCCCAGTTACAATATACGACTTACCACTAAGCAGCAATTCAGCATCCGTCTCATTTTGCACTTTTACACCCAACTGCTCTAACTCCGTCAGCATTTTCAAATTATCTTCATCCGAGAACCAAGCCAGAATTGATTCCGCCACTACCTTTCCAATATCATCAATCGATAATAGCTCTTCCTCGGTTGCTTCCATTAATGCTTTCAGACTCTTGAATCTCCTCGCCAGACTCGTCGCCGTCGCCGCCCCCACATGCCGAATCCCCAGCGCCGTAATAAACTTCGCAAGCTTCGGTTCCCGCGATGCATTAATCGCCACAATCAGATTCTGTGCGCTAATCTGTCCAAATCTTTCTAGCCCTGCAACATCATTAACCTCTAGCCTATACAAATCCGCAATCGATTTTACTAGCCCCGACCGAATTAAAGCCTCCACGTTTTTCTCGCCCAAACCCTCAATGTTAAGTGCCGGTTTCGATGCATAATATTCAATCGCGCGCTCTAAAATCACGTCCGACGATTCCCCTTTTACTCGGTACACCACCTCCCCCACGGGTCGCACAAATTCTAACTCTGGATACTGTTCCTTCAAAGCCTTTTCATAATCAAACGCCACCATACCCTCCGGCCTTAGGCTCGTCAATACTTCCTTCACCTGCGGAATAATATCACCAGCCTTGTAAATAATCACTGTATCACCAATCCTGACATCCAGTCTCGCTATTTCGTCCGCATTGTGAAGCGAAGCATGCCGTACCGTCGTCCCCGCCACTGATACAGGGTCTAAGATCGCCACTGGTGTCGCCGCCCCCGTCCGACCAATCGAGATCACAATGTCTCGCACTACCGTCGTGGACTCTTCCGCCGGAAACTTAAACGCCACCGCACCGCGCGGTGTCTTACCAACAATGCCAAGCTTATCATACACCGCCCGATCATTAATTTTAATCACCATTCCATCAGTATTAAATTTCAAACCCTTCCTATATTCGTCCAAATCATGAATATACTGAAACATTTGTTTCATTTCAGAATTCTTAAATACTCTATCCTCGTTCGATGTCTGAAAACCAAATGCCCTTAGTTTCTCATAAGCTTCCCTCCAAGTCAAAGAATCCGGTGTAACCAAATCATAAGCAATGAATTTAAGCGGCCGACTCGCCGCCACCTTCGGATCGAGCTGCCGAATCGATCCCGCCGCTAAATTACGCGGATTTGCAAACTCCGGCTCCCCATTCTTCCGCTGAATCTCATTCAAATGTTCAAAATCTTTCTTAAATATCACAATTTCCCCTCTTACTTCAACTTCGGAGCCTTCCGAAGTTAAATGCAAAGGGATATTTTGAATGGTTTTAACATTTAAAGTTACGTCTTCACCGACCAATCCATCTCCGCGTGTCACCGCCTGATAAAACACACCGTCGCGATATTTCAAAGAACACGCCAGTCCATCCATTTTAATATCCGTAAAAAATTCGGAAATTTCGCCACCCGGAATCAGCTTTTCATTTCGAGTAATCCAATCTTTGATTTCCTCCTCCGAGAACACATCCGCTAGCGAAATCATGCGTTTCTCGTGTGTAACTTTCGTGAACTTATCCAGCGGCTTACCCGCTACTCTCTGTGTCGGCGAATCTGGCGTAATCAGCTCTGGATATTCCGCCTCTAGTAACGACAATTCATGCTTAAGCGAATCCGCCGCTGCCTCACTCATAATTGACTCGTCCAGCACGTGATAATGATACCTATAATCATTAATTAGCTCACGTAATTTAATAATTCTTTTTTCCGCCTCTTCTTTTGTCATACTGTTATTGTACCACAGAAAAAACAAAACATGGATGGGTGACGACACTTGAGGAAAAAGTGTCGGCAGGACCCGTCCAGTTTTAATTTTTGAGCATCCAACGATAATACATGTATAGATAAGTGGTAATATACATCGCCGAGAAGCACGTCATCGCCGTAAGACAAATCGGCACAAAAGGTATCCCTTCCGTCCACTCAAACTGCTTCATCCACATATCAAACAGTATCAGCGGCAACATCACCACCACCCACATAATCGCAAGCGTAATCATTAACGTCACTAGTCGCAAAATAAACTTAATTCTCCTCCCCGCCATCAAATCCGAAGCAACATTTAGCGCTCTAAATGGATACATCCCCGGCGCACTCACCGCCACGAAAGCCATCAAAGACGAAGACAACAAATATCCCGACATCAGAATCATCAATGCCGCAAAAATGAAGAATAGTAACGCATAGAACGGTGTCGCTAGAAACTCAGTCTGCACCGCCGCCGAGTACACAATAATCAAAATAAAAATCGGAATACATTGAACCATTGCTACCACAAAAACAATGAAAGACGAGATTAATGGCGTCATCGCATTATATAGTCCATCACGAAGCTTTACTTTGTGCCCTGCCAACAAGTGACGTAGTAGAAAAATCGTCGTGAGCCAAATAATTAAGAATATCAACACCCCAAACACCGTCGAAGCTTCACTCGATTCACCAGACAATCCACCGCTCGAAAAGGTCGAAATTAATAGTAACCCCGCTTTTGCTACACTCCCGATATCGCCACCAGCCACTTCCTCACTTGTTTGATCAACAATATCCCGAAACTGCACATAGTTTGACTCATTCATAATTCCAATGAAAAGCGCATTTAAGACCACTACAATAACTAGTAACGGCAAGAATAATTTCCAATTTTTAAAAATCATTCTAAAACTTGCCATAATATGATACATCATACCTGGCACATCCAAATCCCGATGATAATCTTCACGAAAACTACGCTTAAATGATTTATGCAGTATCACCCGCTTAGAACGTTTTTCTTTAAGTTTACCCTTTAATTCCAAAAACCTGACACGAAAACCTTTGGTTCGCTTCTTTTTAGAACGTCGTCTTTCCATGCTCAAGTCTTTCTATCCTTTTCTCTAGCGGAGGGTGTGACGAAAGTAGATTATTGAAGAACCCTTTTCTTAGCGGATCATTAATATACATCGACTCTGCCGCGATGTTTTGACTTTTCATTGGTCGACCATGAGACTGCAGTTTCTTTAGTGCATCAATCATACCTTCTGGATATCGCGTAATATTCACTGCCGAAGCATCGGCCAAAAACTCACGCTGGCGACTCACCGCCATTTGCGCGATCGTCGCCACAAACGGTGACAAAATTGCCGCGATCAGAATCAGCACATAGCCAACCGGACTACCTTCATTGTTACGCCGACGATTCCCGTAAAACATCATTCTAAAAGCTATGTCAGATACTAAACCAATCACACACACTAGTCCAAACACAATCATCGAGACCCTAATATCATAGTTCTTTACGTGCGACATCTCATGCGCCATCACCGCCGTCAGTTCCTTGTCGTCCATGATGTCCATTAGCCCAGTCGTGGCCGCCACCGCCGCATGTTTCGGATCCCGTCCAGTCGCAAAAGCATTCGGAGCCGAATCTTGAATCACATAAACTTTCGGCATCGGAAGACCAGTCGTAATGGATAAATTTTCCACTATATTATACAGTCTAGGATTGTCTTTCTTCGCTATTTCATGCGCACCCGCCATCGCCATCGAGATCGAGCCAGATGCATAGTACTGAAAAACTGCATAAATAATCGCAATAATCACAGTCCATACTGCAATCCAAGCATCGCCATAATACCATGCAAATAAAGCCGCAATCACTCCCACCAACAAAACAAAACCAATTATTATATAAATGGTTCTTCGCTTATTTTCTGCAATCTGTTTATACATTTAAAACATTCACTTAAGATGAATGCTTCATGTTCCCATGAAGCATTCATTCTTTTACTTAAAACTTTACTTCAGGAGCTTTTTCGATTTTCGCTTTTTCGCTTTCAGCTACTTCGAAATAATCACGGCGCTTGAAATGACCAATCATGCTATTGATAAGATTGGTTGGGAAAGTCTTAATCTTAGTGTTAAGTTCCTTAGCTCCTGCATTGTAGAATCTACGGGCAGCTTGGATTTTGTCCTCAACATCCTGGAGCTGCTCCTGCATTTTAACGAAATTCTGATTCGCCTTTAGCTCAGGATATGACTCCGCAATCGCAAAGATTCTACCAAGCGCAGTCTGCATTTCTTTCTCCGCCTCAGCTGCTTGTTTAACGGTCTTAGCTCCCATCGCGGCTGTACGAGCCTCGGTCACCATTTGGAAAGTTTCCTTCTCATGCTTTGCATAACCTTTTACAGTCTCAAGCACATTCGGAATCAAATCCGCTCGGTATTTAAGCTGTACTGTGATATCTGACCACGCTTCATTCACGCGCTCGTCAAGTTGTACTAAACTATTGTAGATTCCAGCAATGAGACCAACAATAGCTATAATCACTACAACTACTATTAATAATACTATTCCCCATGTAGGCATTTTATTCTCCTTTTATTTTATATAACCATTATAGCACTTTTTGTAACAAAAATCCAAATTATATGTTATAATAACATCACATGCGAGCGTAGCTCAGTTGTTTAGAGCGCTTCCTTGCCAAGGAAGAGGTCGAGAGTTAGAGTCTCTTCGCTCGCACCACCTAAGAATTCAGCTCCAACCGGAGCCTTTTTTGTTATTATGTGTTATAATCATAATTACGATGGAAATCATATTACAAATTGCATTACTTATTATTGGTTTTATCATTTTAATTAAAGGCGCCGACTGGTTAGTCGATGGCGCATCGTCCGCCGCATCCAATTTCAGAGTCAGTAAACTCCTCATCGGACTCACTATCGTAGCCTTCGGCACCGGCGCACCGGAGTTAGCAGTATCATTCTCATCTATCATCAGCGGCAGCACCGATATTCTAGTAGGTAATGTCATTGGCAGCAATATTATTAATATATTATTATTAATTAGTATCGCTGCAATCATCCGACCAATCAGAATCAAACGCGATACCGTGGCTAAAGAGTTGCCACTCTTACTACTAATCTCCGTCGCCCTGGTCGTATTAATACTAGACCTATTTCTTTCAGAAGCAACTATCAATACCTTCTCGCGTGCCGATGCCATTATTTGTCTACTATTTTTCAGTATTTTCCTTTATTATCTTATCGCCATGGCCCGCCGCAATCGCCAAGCCTCCGCCGGAGCGAAGGAAGTCGAAACACCTAAATATAAACTCGGCAAATCCCTACTCCTCGTCGTCGTCGGGCTTGTCGGTGTCGTAGGTGGCAGCCAATTAGTCGTTAATTCCGCCTCGTTTATCGCTAGCGCCATTGGCGTATCAGAACGCATTATTTCGCTAACCATTATCGCTCTCGGCACATCACTACCTGAGCTAGTTACTACTATCACTGCCGCCCGCAAAGACGAATGCGACCTCCTAGTCGGCAACATCGTAGGTAGCAACATCTTCAATATTTGTGTCGTTCTCGCACTACCAGTCTTATTTGCCGGCACCATCACTCCGGATCATTTCGAGGTCATCGATATCGTCATGCTCGTACTCGCACCGTTACTACTCTGCATTTTTGCAGGGCATCACCAGAAAATCAATCGCATTGATGGCGTTGTCATGCTTACCATTTTTCTACTTTATTATAGCTATATCGTCTACGGAGCCTTGGCGTGATTTGGCTCGTCTTCGTATCAATCGCCACCCTTCTCGACTCCACCCGTATCTTCATCGATAACTATGTCTCCGATGTGTATTTCAAAGGTCGTGGCGCCGTCTCCCAGAAGCTTTTCTACGGCTACGCCTTCATCTTCTGCGCCATCATCTTCGCTTTTATCACCGGTTTTGATTTCAACACAGACTATCTTACCAATTTCCTGCTGTTTTTCTTATCGGGTCTGCTTTCCAGTTTCGCTGGCATTCCATATTACCGGGCACTCGAACTCGACGATTCCACCAATATCGGCATCTTCACACAACTAGCACCAATTCTATACTTGGTCCTCGGCTGGTTATTCTTAAACGAAACCTTCTCCCCGCTTCAGTTGTTATCATTTTTCATCGTCATCTCCGCTCCACTCCTCATCGTCATCACCACTAGGAAGCGCAGCCGCAAAATCAAAATCAAAGCCGTCTTTTACGCCCTCCTTTACGTCCTCATCGCTGTCATCGGTAATCTACTTTTCGTAAAAGAAAATACTCCCGAGCTTAATTTCCTCACCGAAATTCTATTCATCTTCCTCGGCAAAGGCATTGGTAATCTCATTATTATATATACCAGACCCAAATGGCGCCGTCGATTCTACAGCATACTGAGTTCGAGCCACAAGAAAGTACTTCGTCCACTTGCTATCAACACCGTCATCGGATTCACCAAAGATATCGCCTACCGCCTCGGGCTCGTCATGGCACCTACCGTCGCCATCGCTTCAGCCGCTTCCGACTCAGCCGAGCCAATCGTCATTTTCTTCCTCGGCATTCTGCTTACTCTCATCTGGCCCAAATTCGGTCGCGAGAAACTCGATCGCAAGACCGTCATTGTCCATCTCATCGCCACAATTTTAGTCGTCGTTGGTGTTATTCTGCTACAATTATAAAGATATGATATAATGGTAACACGTGGTGCTTTGGCGGAGTGGTTACGCAGCGGTCTGCAAAACCGCGTACACCGGTTCAATTCCGGTAGGCACCTCCACATCAAACCCACACAATACAGAATCCAAGCAAAATCTAGAATCAATTCTAGATTTTTTAAAGCTTTATTAGTGGTTCCTTATTCTTGGCTAGTCGCTCTGCCTTCTTAATCAAAGCCGCCACCTTTTCATGATCGACTTTTTGTTTCTTCGCATCAAAAGCTGCCTGCTGCCGCCTCAAATCTCCCAGGAACCCAGTCCCCTTCGCTGCATTCCAGAACAATTCCTCACATGGCACATTCTCATAATGCCAAGGCTTATTAAACAAATTAAAATGCACCAGTTTCACATCCTCCGATAAACCCTTCACCGGCTCCGCATTCCAAATCGGCTCCAAATATGTTATCCTACCCTGCAGAATCACATTCAAATAATCCTGATCTGGCGCCACCAAATCCGCATCGTATTTACGAATCAAATCAATCATCGTGGATAGATACCGAATCTTTCGCATCTTACGAAGATCCATCACCTGCACACCAGAGTTTACGTATTTCTCGTGTGGCACCCCTAGAGCCTTATCCACGTAATCCCGAAACTCTCGTATCACCGTCACCTTCGGATCAGCCATCGCCGCCATCACGTTATCGCCTAGCTCCGTATCAAACAATTCACCAATATCACCACGCAAAATCACATCGCTATCAATATACACCGCCTTCTTATAAAACGGGAACATAATCGGAATAAACGCCCGATAATAATATACCGCTGAAGAAAAGAAATCTCCCGCTCCCTTCTGCCGCCTGGTACAATACGCCACGATGGCTTTAAGGTATAAACTCCGAGTCATTTTCTTAAACTGCAGAGCAACATTCTTCGTCACCAAACTCCGAAGCCGCCATCGATTCGCCAAATTCAACCCATCGTGCAGTATAATCACCCGATAATACCGATTCGGGTCCACATGTTCCGTCAGAGAATGAATCGCCGCCGCCGCATAGGGCGCATAGGCGCTATTAATCGTCAAAAATATCGGCACCACATTTACGCGCTTTTTAATTGGATTACCTGTGTTAAATATACTCATTTCGTTTTCCTACGTACTTAAATCATAAATTCTCTTGCTTATATTCTACCACAAATCATAGATAGACCCAAGCTACAGCCTTTCCTTCAATTTATCATACTGTTCAAACAAATCGTCGTACTCCGTGATTTTAAGAATTTCGTGCACCTTCTCAATCTCAAACGGCTTTACTTTTTGCACGCGGAAATACGGCCAGAATTTGAAGTTGTTCGAAAAATGATGTAGCACCGTGTCAACCCGCGGTCTCTCTTCTTGCTCATTATACTTCCTATCCACCAACACTCGCCGAGCAATCGCTTTATTCAGTGCCGATTGATCCGCCAGTAGCATCCATCGTTTCATACATAAATCCACCGCTCGCTCAAACATTTTCGTCTTCATACATTTCGGAATATTAAAGAGCATCACACCCGAGTTCATATAATCCTGCTTGAATAGCCCGTGGTAATGATACCAACGCCTCCCGTAAATATCCAAAACTCCAGCCGCCTCCACGTTATTCATGTTCATATTATAAAATTCCGATATATCTCCCCGACACACTACATCATAATCTAAATACAATACTCGGTCTAATTTAGCAATCTCTGGCACTTTATCTATATATAATCTCAGCATCGAGCAGGGCGTAAAATACGAACCCATATTCTTAGATGGTAAATTTCCGACAAATTCCTCCGTCGCATCAATTAATTTCACAAATCTTTTCGGATTATACGATTTGACCAGTTCATCCAGAAATTTCGCCGTTTTTTTTGAAAACGGAGTCACGTCCTCATACTGAATCGTCATTATATATATATTATATATAGGAGCTTTTACTTTATCATCCTCGACCATCATCTTCTTATCATCATCGTACCGTTTCCTCCCGTTCATCAGTAACGACAGAATCGATATTAATACCCCCTTAGATATACCTTGATCACCACAATATAAAATATTCATAAATCCATTATATCAAATCTTTCGTCATCCATGTTTGGCTCAATTATCCGTCGTTCTCTTAGCTCCGAAATTTTCGCTGTTCTTCGCACTGCAGTCGCATATCCCGAAAGCGCTGCATACGGCGCAAACTGCCCCGCTCGCATTTCGCGAGGCATTCGCGGATGATTTTTCGGCTCATAATGTGGGTGATTGATAATTTCCTCGTATTTCATTCTCGGTGTCCTCCAATCTGAGCATTACGCTCTCGCCCCGTCGCTCCCTCTTCGAAATTTATCCCTTTCAAAATCGCATTTTTACCATAGCGTTTTTTAATGGCCAGAATCGCCTCGTTGGTTTGCTTTTCTTTCTCCACCGATACCTCATCCTTTTTCCCGTCAAATAGCCCCAGCTGTTTCAATTCCTTCCTAGCCTCACTCTCCAACTTTACATTTGTTACGTCTATCGTAATCCTTCGTATCATCAGTTCGTCATCAACTTTATCATTAAATAAAGTCCGCACCGCTTCCCGAATCGCGTGCGATGAACAGGTATACTCACCCAAATTGTAAGTTCCGTGCGCATGTTTCGGTACCATTCGCCCATAGAAATCCTGTTTCACCTCGCCATCGTAACCTCGTTTCAAGTTCGTCACATCATATCCCACCGTCAGCACCACTTGATTGGTCACTAGTCCTCGCCTTAGCAGATTTAGCCCCACTTCATCCGCCATTTCCATCGCTACGACTAAGGCTCGCCGGAACGAATACGGCTCCTTCAGCACCTGTCCCGACGAAAACGAATTATTCCTCGGCCGATAATTCCGAATGTCACGTATTTCGCACGGCTCCCACCCCCAAGCATGGTCGATCAGAAGTTCCGCATTCACACCAAACATCCTATATAAAGCATCCTCATCCTTCTCCGAACACAATGCCACGTCACCCATAGTATAAAGCCCGACTGCTTCTAGCCGCTTCGCATATCCCTTTCCCACTCGCCAAAAATCCCGAATCGGCCGATGTCCCCATAGCTGTTTCCGGTAACTCATTTCGTCTAGCTCCGCAATCCTCACGCCATTTTCATCTGGCTCCGTATGCTTGGCCACAATATCCATCGCTACTTTAGCAAGATACATATTCGTCCCAATTCCGGCCGTAGCCGTAATCCCGGTCTTTTTCAACACGTCATGTATTATTTTTACCGCCAACTCTCGCGCTGAGCAGTTATAGGTTTTTAGATATGGTGTCGCATCGATAAACACCTCGTCAATCGAGTAAACGTGCATATCTTCTTCCGCCACATATTTTAGATATATATCGATAATTCGCGTACTATAACTAATATAATACGCCATCCGCGGCACCGCCACGATGTAATCCAGCGCCAGACTAGGATTACGCTTAAGTTCTAAATCGTTCGTGGATTTACCAGCCAGCTTCTGCCCCCACCTCCGCTCGCGCAATTTGTTAATCTCGTTTACCTTCTGAATCACCTCATAGAGCCGTGCCCTACCAGGTATCCCGTAGGCCTTCAGTGCCGGCGATACCGCCAAGCAAATCGTCTTATCAGTCCGCCCCGGGTCCGCCACCACCAAATTGGTCGTCAGGGGGTCCAGCCCCTTCTCCACGCACTCTACCGAAGCATAAAAAGACTTCAGGTCAATCGCAATGTAACTCTTATTTATCCCTTCTGTAGGTCTCATAATCTCAATTATAGCAACAAAAAATGGTCAGGGTGATCGGACTTGAACCGACGGCCTCAGCGTCCCGAACGCTGCGCGCTACCAACTGCGCCACACCCTGATGTGTCGATTATAACACAAGTTCTAGAGAAAATAAAGGTTAGTATCTTGACTTTTTATTACGTTTATGCTATAATTGTATGGATGATTGCTTTTGGGGGTAAAAGCAGAATCGTAATTTAAAAAACGGAGGTAGGAGTTTTGAAAAACAGATTCTTGAGGGTGGTTTTGGTGGTAACTATGTTATGCATGGCGTTCTGTTCAGCGTCTTTTACGATGGCTGGAAGAGCGGTGGCCAACAAAGCGACTGAGGAAGATGGTGCAATCGAAGTGGTTGGATCAGAAGTGGCTGAGCCTAAAACGGTAAAGTCAGAGATGGTTGAACCTGAAGTGATCGAGCAGCCTGTCAGAGCAGGGGTTTTGACTGAAACGGTTGTTATCCCTGAAATTGACCTGGAAGAAGTAGTAACAAAGGTAGAACTTGATGAGAAAGTTGATCTTGACTGGATTAAAGCTCATTTGAATGAGTAAGTCGGATCGTAGCCATGTC
>JAZRDA010000016.1:0-33019 GCA_045660085.1 Candidatus Nanosyncoccus sp. | reverse complement strand
ATAGACTTTAAGTGTAGTTTGTCCAATACCATCAGGATAATAATCTTGTCCACGGGAATCTATACCATTAGGGACTTCTGCTGTATGAGCAGTATCAGTTGTACTAGACATAGAGCAGGCCATAGGAACTGTGATGGTAGCTGTAGTTACGCTAGAGTCATCTGCCATAGCTTTAGGTAGAGTTAGTATTCCGCCTATTAGCATGGTCGCTCCTACCATGCTGCCAGGTAACAAGAAGCTCACAAATTTAGATTTCATGTTTTCATTATAGCATAATCATTATGAGAGCAAATGTGTTTTATGACACACCCGACAGGAGAACTCATTTGCGCTACGACAGGATTCGACTTTTGCTAGCGCAAAAGTCGTCCGTTCCTCGTGGCTCAAAATAAAACAAGCAAGCTTGTTTTATTTATTCGCTCACTCGTCCGGTTGAACCTACGGTTCATATCCTGTCGGAGTGTTATGAAATAAAAATAAGGCCCTTGGCCTTGTTTTTATTTCATGGTACGCCCGACAGGATTTGAACCTACGACCTTTTGCTCCGCAAGCAAACGCTCTATCCAGCTGAGCTACGGGCGCACAAAACTAAAATGGTTTATTCTTAGACCTTTAGGGTCCTCGAGTAATTATGTGGATGTTTTGAAATATTTCTCGACATCCACCTAGAAATTAAATGAGCATCACCTTTGCAGATGACAATATTATTATAACATATTATTTAAAAACGTGCAGGTGTAATTTTAGTGTTTCTTTTTCCTACTCTTTTTTAATGATTTAAACAAATTGCGATGGGCGTGGAAGCCGAATCGGCCGTTGGTGGGATCTTTGAAGATGTTGAGCCGCAGGGGGTCGAGTGTCAGGGTCATATAGGCACCGAAGAAGACGAATAGGCCTAAACATGAGAAGTAAGTACCTATGTATGCCATAGGATTTAACTCAAGTACGGCATAGAAGGAGAGTTGGCTGAGAATGATTGCGACGAAGAAGGTCAGAATGTCCACGATGAGAACTGGGTGCTTAGTGATTTTCTGATATGAGTAGAAAATAAGTGGAATTACCACCACGATGACAAGCAAGCTGGTAAGCTTGGCACAGAAGTAGTTAGGGTTCTCGCCATAGAAATAACCATCATAGAGGCACCAGAGCAGGGAAGGCGTGATGGCAATTTTAATATGCTCCCAGGTCGACTCATTGACGGCGGCAAAGAGTCCTAGGATATGGTTCTCGCGGCTGATGTCATATAAAAAATGCGCCAGTACGCCTATGCTAAAGATTACAGCAATTCCTAACCATAAATTTAACGTGTTATCCATAGGATTATTATAACACTTGTGGTTTGATTTAGGGAACGATATGATATAATCGTAGACGGAAGCGTGGCCGAGTGGTTGAAGGCGCACGACTCGAAATCGTGTGGGCGGGTAACCGTCTCGAAGGTTCGAATCCTTTCGCTTCCGCCATGGAGAATAAATTATGGAAAAACCCCGAACAACTAAAGCACCTAATAAGAGCAGCAAGATTAAGAAGCGCGCTCAAATAGTGAAGGCGAAATTACTAAAGTCTTACTATGGTAATCCTGCTAAGGACATGAAGTTGATTGCCATTACTGGTACGACAGGGAAGGTAACCGTAGCTCATTATGTACACGAGATACTGCGTTCTGCCGGTGAGCAAGTGGCGGTGCTAGCTTCGGATCAACCCTTTAAGATTAGTATGTTGCACAAATTCTTGTCTGATGCCTGGAAGGCTGGGGCTAATTATGTAGTGGTGACTGTGCCGGCCGAGGGGCTACGGGATAATATCTTCTATGGTCTGCCAATCAATGTGGCGGCCATGACAAATTTCGTAACTGCCGACTTAAATGATATGACTCCAGAAGAATACCTTAATTCAGAGAAGACTTTATTCAACATGCATCCTGAGATTGTAGTATTAAATAGTGACGATAAGAACTTTGAGACTTTTGAGGGCTTTAAGGGCAAGGACAAGACGGTCGTCTACGGGCAGACTAGTGCCGATGTGAAAATTCTTAATTCTAAGCTTTACCCTAAAGGGACGGAGGTTTCGCTGTCGATTGATTCTGAAATTATATCTGCAGCAACTTTTGTTACTGGTGAGACTTCAGCTTCCTATATGGCCTGCGCGGCCGCGATTGCGAATGCAATTGGGATTTCGTCAAAACATATCGTTGACGGAATCGCAGAATACGAGCCATAAATTAGAGGTTCTTTAAGAGTTCTCTTGTGATATTTTCATCGTTAAACTCGTGCGGGCCGTCGGCGCGGAGGATGGATTTTTCGTGGCCTTTGCCGAGAATTAGGACGAGGTCGCCGGGCTTCGCTAACTCAAGCGCGAGGCGAATAGCTTTTTTACGGTCTAACTCTTTAAATAGGTTCCTATCGATAACCTTACCTTGTTTTTCCGCTCCCTTAATGAAGCCCCTTGCGATTGCCTCGGGGTCCTCGTCGCGAGAATCGTCTTCCGTAATGATAACTAGGTCGGAGTGCTTGGCGAGAATCTCACCGCGAATCGGACGAGTGGTAGGGTCGCGACGACCAGCACCACCATGTACAGAAATAATGCGGCCTTTGTGGCCACCGATGGAATTAAAGACTTTTTTCAAAGCATCGGGAGCATGAGCATAGTCAATAATTACAGTGAATGGCTGGCCTTCGTCGATAATATTCATACGGCCTTCAACGCTTTTTAGGGCCTTGATACCATCGTGAATTTGTTTATTATTTAGGCCTAATTCACGCCCGACTAGGGCTGCCGCCATTGAATTGTAAACATTGAATTCGCCCGGAATACTACTTTCAATATTTATATCACCAAATGAATATTTTATGCCGTTTACAGATAGTTTTATGTTTTCTGCTTTATTATCGCCGAATTTTATACCATAAGTGATATATTGCTTTGAGATTTTCATGTAGTACTTGGTAGCCGGGTCATCGGCATTGAGGATGCTCTGCTTGGCTTTTTTCATTAATTTGCCCTTGGCGGAGCGATAGTTGGCGATGGTCTTATGATAATCAAGATGA
The DNA here is from genome assembly GCA_045660085.1 of Candidatus Nanosyncoccus sp. GTDB lineage: Bacteria > Patescibacteriota > Saccharimonadia > Saccharimonadales > Saccharimonadaceae > Nanosyncoccus. The sequence goes on along the minus strand of JAZRDA010000016.1, from coordinate 29,972 downwards.
TCGTGGGTGAGATTGGTGAAGACGGCAATCTCAAATGGTATACCTAGAGTGCGATATTCGGCGAGAGCATGAGAGGTGACCTCTAGGACTAGGAACTTCGCGTCCTGATTCTTAATATCTTTAATGCGACGGTTCAGGGTGAAAGTATCTACGGTCGTCATGTGGTTTAACTCGGGCTGTAATTTATCTACCCCGTAGGCAACTGTGGTCATGAGGCCGGTTTTTAGACCGGCTTCGTTTAGCATGCGCCAAATCATGAAACAGGTCGTGGTCTTGCCGTTGGTGCCAGTGACACCGATGACACGAAGACCCTTGGCTGGATGGTGATATTTGGTTGTAGCCGCTAAAGCCTGAAGGTAGTGATAGGGCAAGACTGCCTTGTTATAGAATGGGAGTTTTTCTAATAATGCTTTCATGTTATCTATAATGCTTTAGTGATTCGATCGAATCTTTGTTGGCGGCCTTGATGGCTGGGTAAATCCCAAATAGAATACCAATTACTATAGTGGTGGCAAAGGTAATGCCAACAATCTTCCAGCTAATGTAAGGCACGAAAGGAGTAATGGTAGACAAGAGGAAGGCGAAGAAATATCCTAAAACCATTCCGAAAATACCTCCTAGAACTGAGAGGATAAGTGACTCAAACAGGAATTGTATTAAGATGTTGCGGCCAGAAGCGCCGACGGCTTTCCTGACTCCTATCTCGTGTGTGCGCTCGGCAACGGAGACAAGCATAATATTCATAATACCGATACCGCCGACGATGAGGGAAATACCAGCAACTAGGGCTAGCATACTGGACACGATATTAAAGAGGGAACCAGCTGGATGAGTGATTTCGTCGCCATAGGAGACGGAGAAATTAGTGTCGCCATGTTTCTGCTCGGTCAGGCTCGTGGTGATGTATTCTTTTACGCTGGAAAGACTATCGGTGTTTGAAACCTTGACATTGATTTGCTGAACCTGAGCGGTGCCGGTGGCTTTCTCTAAGTTCTTGATATCAATAATGGCCGCATTATCATAGTCAACGTTGTTAAAGCTGACGGCTTTATCGACTTTATCCAGTACGCCAACGATCATGTACTTTTCGCCCATGATGGTGACCGTCTTGCCGATGGTGCTATTGATCGTATTAAAGAGAGCTAGTGATAATGTGTGGCCAAGCACGATGGATTTCTCTTCATTGGCTTCGGTTAAGAAGGCGCCGTAGCGTATTGATAATGGCTCTATCTTAATGAAGTCTAGGTTGGTGCCCAGAACAGTGACGGAATTCAGAGTGTTTTTCTCCGTGATAACGGTATTATTTGAAATAGCAATCGGAGAGGCGGCTACGACGTTGCCATTCTTTTTGATGACATCTATGTCTGAGGCGGCTAGGCTGGAATTCTGAAAGGTGTTCGCGGAGGTTAATTCCTCTACGACACTAGTAATTGAATCTTTGGTAGAGGTAGGGCGAACTACAATTAAGTCATTACCAATTTCGTTAATTTCGCTTTTGACTAAATTAGAAATACTACCAGTTAATGAAAGAATCATAATAATACTTGCTACGCCGATGGCGATACCAAGGCAGGTCAGGAAAGAACGGGTGCGATTTTCCTTAATGGAGGCTTTCGCTAATTTAAAATGTGTTTTTAATAATAAGGCCATTATTTCTTTCTCCTTGATTTTTTGTGCTTTTTAGATGGTTTAGTGTCGTTCTCGGTCAGGGAGGCAAATTCGTTGTCTTTCTTTTTAATTCTAACCGAAATAGGCTGTGGCAAATTAGCATCTGAGACGGTCTTAACATCGGTATCAATCTGCCCATCGAGCATATTAATCACACGGGTAGCGTAGACGGTAAGAGCGGGGTTATGGGTTACCATGATAATCGTATTGCCTTCCTCATGGATGGCCTTTAATTCCTCCATAACGATATGGGAGCTGCGGGAATCGAGATTACCAGTTGGCTCATCAGCTAAGATGATTTCAGGGTCGCCGACGATAGCCCGAGCAATCGCAACACGCTGCTGCTGGCCACCAGATAATTGATAGGGGAGATAGTACTCACGCTCTTCCAGATGGAATCGTTTCAGTGCGGTGGAAGCTTTTTTCAGCCTGGAGGTCTTGGTGTAGCCTGAGTACACAAGGGGAAGGGAAACGTTCTCAATGATAGGTAAGTCGTCGATTAAATTGAAGTTCTGAAAAATGAAGCCAATCTTCTTTGCGCGAAGCTTGGCTTGACGACGAGCGGAAATGCCGGCTACATTCTCGCCGTTTAGATAGTATTCGCCCTGCGTGGCCCGATCGAGTAGACCGATGATGTCAAGTAGGGTCGTCTTGCCACAACCTGATGGGCCCATTATCATGATAAATTCGCCGCGCTTTACACTAAGGTCAAAGTCTTTGAGCGCGAATGATTCAGTATCGCCATAACCATATCGTTTGGTTAAACCTTTTAGCTCGATTAATATGTTTTCGCTCACCTTTTACTCCATGTTTTTAGTTTAAAGGACAAGATAATTAATCTTGGGCCTTTAGGACCGCCAAATTATCATTTTCCGAAAAGTACGAAACTTCGTTTCTTGTGTCTTTCGTCTGTAATAATTATTAAAACAAGTTTTAATAATTATTACATCCTCAATCCACTACGAAAAACATAGTTTTTCGTACTTTTCGTCGAGTTGTTAACTTGGCGGAAAGGACAAGATTCGAACTTGCGAACGGGTTGCCCCGTCACACGCTTTCCAAGCGTGCGCCTTCAACCACTCGGCCACCTTTCCGTCCTGAAAATATTCTAACACGTAAAATTATAAAAATGAATAGAATTATTGTCTTTTTAATATTAAGAGATTTTCAATATGGGGAGTGTGGGGGAAGAAATTGAAGGTTTTTACTGTTTCTATTTCATAGTTATCAAGTAATAGCTTGACATCGCGAGCCTGGGTGGCGGGGTTGCAAGATAAATAGATAATAGTGTGTGGTTTTTGTCCGTTTAGTTTATTGATTACTCTAGGATCACAACCGGCCCGGGGTGGGTCTAGTATGACGGTCTGATCTGACTCGATGTAGCTGATGACATCTTCTGATTTGGCCAGAATTGCAGAGATGTGATGATGATTGGAAATTTGGTCAATATTATTCTGCAGCTCGCCGTAGGCAAATTTATCACATTCCACAAGTGTTAATATGCGATCACGGGCAACAGATAATCCGATTGTGCCTACTCCGGAATAAAGGTCTAGGACTTTGTCAGTATTAATGTGCTGCTTGATAGTCTGGAGCGCCATTTCATAGACGGGAACATTGATTTGGAAGAAACCGTTTGGTGAATAAGTATACTGATAACCCAGTATAGTGTCGCTAAGATTAGGGAAAACTGGATGCGGTTCATGGTTCTTATATAGTCCGCCTGATACATTGCCGTTTTGGCTGCAGCGCAGTAGAATTGACTGATAACTGCGGGCTTCTTCGTGGGCTTCATTTAGTCTTCTAACAATAGTGGTAGCGGCGATTAAAATTTCGGGGCGTTCAATACTCGACCTCGTGATGGGGATTTTACGATGAGAACCACGCTGATGAAAGGCCAGCTCGATCGCCTTGGTCTCATTGTTCCAGTAGAGAGCATACTCCATCTTGTTGCGATAGTGATAATCTTTGAAATCTGTGGCTATTTCCGGCGAGTCAATAATAATACCGTGTTCGCGGAATACTTCCACGACAAACTCTTGTTTAACTGATAGTTCGTGACCATAATCAACGATTTGCCAGGGGGATGTGGATAGATAACACTGGTCCCTAGGATTAGTACGAAAAGGGGACGGATTACTAATATTTGTTGCTATAGCTTCGACATAATGGGATTTTACCTTAGTAATGTCATAATCGATAACTTCTTCCCCCGGAAGGGCATTCCAGAAGAAGATTTTTTTACCATCTTCCAATCTCCCTAATGTTTGACCACCAGGGATAAATTTTTCTACTTCAATCATATATTTATTATAACAAATATGTTATAATAAATACATCTAAGCAAGGGTCATAAAGTGAGCGCAGAAGAAGTATTACGAGAGAATGAGAAAATAGCCACTAGTAATAGTCAGTTTATTTCACATGTTGCAGGGAAGAAGCCGATTACAATAAAGGGTGGTAGCAAGATAAAGAAATATGGGGCTACTGGCATGTTACTCGGTGTTATACTCGTAGTAGCTATTCTGTTTGGTTCTGGCAACATTCTTCCTTCAGCTTTAATGACGAGATTACTGGAGGCGACTGACGTGCAATATCCTGATGCAATAATTAGCAAACAGCTGGTCTTCCAGCAGACATTAAAAAGTGGCGAAATACCGGAGGATGAGGCAAAGATTTTAAAACAGAGAAATGTGTTAGTTGGATATGAAGAAAACGGTAAATTTGTCGAGACAAATAGTGCAGACAGGGAACTATCCTTAAAAATGGGAGATAAGATTGTGAATGCCGATTCGTTTATGGGGGAAGTTTGGCACAATGTTGAATTATATGATGATATCAATGAGGCAACTTATGGTAGGGCTGCTTATTACTATGACGAGCCGGCCAATAATGTAATTAGTACCGATAGAAACGATTTTAACAACGACCGTTCTTATAGTGAAGTAATGGAAGAAAAAATGGGGAGTGGGTCAGATATTAGCATTGGTAATATATCATTAGAAGCAGAACAAAACAGTAATGAGGATACTTCTTACAAAGCTAATACAAAAGTAGTATCAGTTGGTAGTAAATCCAACAACTATATAGCTAGCACAGAAGCGGTATTAATCAGTAGTAAATCCAGCGAATATATTAAAGCGGTAAACGAACAAACTACTTCCACCACTGAGACTCAAGCCACTTTAGATTCAGCTACCTCACTTACAGTAGCTGATACCATCTCAAAAGAACAGAGGTCTAGTTTGTTTTATACATTAAGTATGGAGGCTATCAATATGATGATGGCTGGCGATGGTAGGTCTGATGTAATTAATGAAATGATGAATTATTTATATACTAGTGCTGAGTCAGAGGTTGTAGATGTAAAAACTGGTAAAAAAGTAAAAACCGTCGGTGCACCAATAGAAGCTCCAAGCCTAGTCGCCATTATGGCGGATGGTCAAATAGATGCAAATAGTGTGGCTAATTATTCTTCGGATAGAATTTTGCAATTAACAGAAAATCAGATTAATACCAAGGCTAGTAAAAACACTATCCTTAGTACTATTTCATCGGTGACTTCTAAAATTAAGGGCTTAATTAGTAGACTGCTACCGTCTGGTGATAAAACTGGAGATATGGCTGTACTGAGCCTATCTGAGCCAATCGTGAATAGCTCACTGGAAGATAATTCCTTCCATACGATTAATGGGATAAATGCTGGTGAATTCTTAGTGGAGGGTGCGGTAAATGTTGGTAAATTATTAGCTAAACAAAGTGGTGGTTCGGCTGGTGATGCGACTTCGATTATTGAATATGCTAAGCTCAATAATAAGGTTCTCGCTATGGACGCGGCGGCTGAGCGTTTACACAAGAGTCCATTCGACATTACTTCTAAGAATACGTTTCTTGGTAGAATTTTTTATAATCTTGCGATGACTTTTTATTCCAATCGAAAATTGGGTGGAATAATTACTAGTTTTAGTGGTATTATACCTACCACTAAACAATCTATAATAGGTTTGCTCCCAGGAGCATATGCTGACAGCACAAGTGGCTATTTAACTAATTTTGGGAATTGTGCTAAACTAGATTCGATTAATGCTAAGGGCTCAGTGGTATGTTCAGAGATTGCAACATTTGACACTTCAACACAAGATGATCCGTTTAATAACCCTGAATTTATCTCGTTTGTCGAGAATAATACTGAGCTAGATAGTAACGGAAAAAGAACAATCAAGAATGATTCTGTCTTGGCTGATTATATTCTATATAACAACGAGAGAATAACCCCTCTTGGAGTAACAGATGGTGGAATACTTGACTCTTTATCCAATAAGAATTCTACATCTATAAAATTTATTTCTAATATAATACAACTAGTTAAATCTTTCATCGGTTCTTCTAGTGAAGAGAAAAGAATCGCAACGGGGGAAGCGTTTGTTAATTCTTCGACTAATCCGAGCTGGCAAACCTATAAATATGCGCAAAGGTACGTTTCTCTTGCTAGGGCCACTGCGGCACTACGTAAGTTCTCAAGTGATCCGGCTGCCTATAATAATATATTGTATTTCGAAGGCGACGAGAATCCAGTGATAGCTTTCTTAGAGAATTATTATCAGGTGGCTAATCACTAATTGATTCTACACTAGTAATAATAACTTGATGGTCTTTAAAATTCTTGATTAGACATTTTCTCCTGGTTTCATCCAGTTCAGAAAAGACATCATCTAGGAGAATTAGTGGTTTTTTATTAGTTTGTTCATGAATTAATTCGGCCTCAATAAATTTTACGGCTAGAATAATGGAACGGGTCTCACCACGAGAGGCAGAGCCGTCCGCTGGTTGACCATTGAATTCAAAGATATAATCATCCCGATGAATACCGAAGGTGGTGTGACCAAGATAGGAATCCTTCTCGAAGCTTTGTTCCAGCTTCTTAAGATACTCCTCACTACTTGGAGGGGATTCGGTTTTGTAATTGATAAAAATATTATCATCGTTTTCCGCAATAGAGCGGTATAAATTAGTAATTCTTTGATTAAACTGATCTATATAATTTGTCCTGTAGTGATATAATTCAACTCCATAATTCGACAGTAGAACATTCCATGAAAATAATTGTTCTTTACTTAGAGACTCTGCTTTTAATAATTCATTGCGCTGCTTAATCGCCTTCTCATATTTATTTAGGATTGAAGTGTATTTATTATCTAATTGGCCAAACACACGATCAAAATATTCGCGCCGCCTACCAGGTGAATGGCTAATTAGATTTAAATCGGACGGAATAAAGAGAATGACTGGGTATTTATTCTTATTGGGAAGACGTTTGGTTTTCTTATCTAGAATAGTGAAGTATTTGGTCTTACCATCGAAGGTGGCTATAATTTTGTCACCATTATAAAAGAGAAGTTCAATCCGATAATAATCCTGGCCGCGCTTCAAGATTTCGGAATCTACCGCACGAAAACTTTTGCCCCGCATTAAAATATAGATGGCTTCGAGGACCGATGTCTTACCACAACCATTTTTACCAAGGATAAGTGAAGTTTTATCATTGCACTCTAGGTAATATTCTTTATGGTTTCTAAAATTAACTAACTTAATACTTTTTACAATCATTATGAGTTAAGTGGCATTACGATGTGAGTATATTTATCGGATTTCTTGTTTCTTAGTACCACTGGGGCGACCCGGTCGGAAAATTCAAACTCTATCTCTGGCTCCTCTAAGGCATTAAGAGCATCTAGTAGAAAACGAGAATTAAGGTTAATCTTGCCCGGTTTATCAACTGAGGTCTCAATCCTGGAATCATTCTCACCATATTCATTGGCGATGGATTTAACTGAGAAGATGTCTGGAGTAATAGCTTCACAAACAATAGAGCCACCAACAGAGCGCGCAAAGAGTGCAGCGAGCTTGGTGACCCTAACTAATTCCTCACGATCGAGGGCAACTGAGATATTATTGTTTTTAGGGATGAGTTTCTGGTATTCCGGGAAACTCTCATCAATTAACTTGGACACTATCTCTATATCACCGAGGCGAAATCTCACGAGGTCCTCGTTAAATGAGATTTCAATTTCATCAATCTCGTCACTAATTGAGCGGAGCACCTCTTGTAGTGATGAGGAGGGAACTATAGCTTTAACCTCACTCTCTACTTTCTCGATGATTTTCTTCTCGGCTAGGCGATAACCATCGGTGGCTGCGATGGCTAGGGTTTTATCGTAGGTATTAAAGAAAACTCCGGTAAGGGCTGGTCTGGTTAGGTCATTAGAGCTTGCGATAATAACTTGGTTGACACTGTTCTTGAATTCATCGACACCGATTTTATAAACCACACTCTTCTTCTCGTCAATCTCTGGAATCTCAGGGAAATCGTCAGCTACAGTACCATTGATAGTGGATGAGTATTTACCAGATTTAATGGTTACTTTGGTGTCTTTGGATGAGATTTCAATATTTTCACCTTTAGGTAGGTTGGAAACAAACTCAGCGAGAAGCTTAGCTGGTACGGTAATGACACCATCTTCGGATTCAGATACTGGTAGATAATCCTCAACTGCCATGTCAAGATTGGTGGTAATTAGAGATACTTTTTTATTACTAACCCTAATTAAGACATTATTTAGTATTGGTAAAGTGGCCTTACCGATAGCTATGCGACTAATAGCGTTCAAGGCTTTACTTAGTTTTTCTTGTGTAACTTTAATTTTCATTTAAATCCTTTCTATATATTACTATTTAAATTATTTGTAGTAGTTATGGTAGGGTGTGTGGAAATGTGGATAATATTGCTTAGTGATAGATTGGTACGGCTTGTGAATAAGTTGGCGAGAAAATTTGGAAAACGTTGTGGAAGAGTCATATTTTTACACAAAATTTGTGGATCAATTTTTTTTGCACAAATTTTTGCATTTAGTTTGCACAAATTTTTACAACTACTTTTACACAAATATTCCACAAATTGAACAACTTTTTTTATTATATAATTCATCAAATTTCGGGAGCTTTCAACCATATAACCGTTCCTTAATCTCTTCAATTTGATCACGAAGGGTAAAGTTGAGCTTGAGGGCTTTATCAATCTTCTTGATACCATGCATGACAGTGGTGTGATCTTTGACGTTGACTTCGAGAGCGACTTTATTGGTACTAAGGTTTAGTTCTTTTGATAAAAGATACATAGCAACTTGGCGGGCAAGCATAATATTGGCGACACGGGATTTACTTCTGAGCTCTGTGGTAGAAAGATTATAATACTTGGCAACTTTGTCTATAATTTGTTTGGGTGAGATGGGGCGTAGTTTGGATGTCTTATTAACACTAACGGAGCCGTTCTGGATGAGTTCGAGTGGAGTGAGACCTCTCACTTCAGACATTAGGAGAATAGTAGAAAATTCACCTTCGAGGTCACGAATGTTGGTATTTACATTTTCGGCGATATATTCGATGGCTTCGGGCTCAATATCCGCTCCTATTTGCTCGGCTTTAGCACGAAGAATAGCGCATTTATCTTCAAACTTGGGTAATTGAAGATCGAAGGCACCGGCCCAGGTGAGGCGAGAAGCGAGGCGCTCATCGACGGTTTTGATTTGGTTTGGTAAACGATCACTAGTGACGATGATTTGTTTATTGAGTTGGTAAAGGTCATTGAAGATGTTGAAGAATTCCTCCTGGGATTTTTCCTTATTAACTATAAGTTGAAAATCGTCGATTATAAGGCAGTCTAGTTTTTGGAATTTACGATTAAATTCTTTACCTTTGCCGTTCTGAATTGATTCGATAAAATCAGAATAGAAATGTGAGATTGGGGCGTAAAAAACACGATAATTTGGATTTCTTTTGACTAGCTCATTACCAATAGCTTGAATGAGATGGGTTTTACCAAGGCCGGGTCCACCATAAAGGAAGAAAGGATTATAGCGGGTGCCGGGGGAATCAATGATACTTTTGGCGGCAGAGAAAGCTAAATCATTATTAGAGCCGACGACGAAAGTATCAAGAGTATATTTGGGATTAAGGCCGGTTTCTGGGGTGGTTTGGGACACAGAACTGGAATTCTTGATATGCAGAGAGCTACGAACGTCATCTAGGTGGCTACTGATGGATGTAGATTTAATAACTTCACGAGGCCTTATTTTATGTTTGGTGGTAGCCTGAACTTCGAACGTAAGGGAATTAACTTGGACATTGTTGTTTTCCAAGGCTTTTTTAATAATGTCGTAATAGCGATTTTGGAGCTGCTTGACATAGAAGGTGTTTTTAACATTGATTCTAACATTACCGTCTTTAGTGGATATGAGAGAAGTGTCTTGGAACCAGGTTGAATAATTGGCAGAAGAAATCTGTTGCTCGATCTCGGCAAGTGCGTTTTTCCAAACGTCGTACATTTTGTATTGTTACCTCCTTTGTAAAGATATTATAGCACGAAATTGGGAGTTTTCCACAGGTTTTGTGACGAAAAAATGTGTTGTAATAGTTAAATTTTATACTAGGGGAGAAATGTTTCCACAAGACGATGCTTAGCCCTAATTGGTATGTGGAAAACTGCTTGAAAATTGTGGAAAAATGAGGTATACTATATCAGAAGATTGAAAAATAATAAAGTTTAAGGAATAATATTGTATGCCAAAGAGGACTTATCAACCACATAAGAAGCAACGTAAAGTTGAACATGGTTTTATGAAGAGAAACGCGACGAAGAATGGTCGCAAGGTATTAGCTCGTCGTCGTTTGAAAGGCCGCGCTAGGTTAACGGCCTAATTGAAATGTTGAAGAAGAAGTATCGTTTTCATTCGAGGGGTGGGGTGAGATATGTGTATCAGCACGGGAAGACAGTACGGCGACAACAGATTGCCTTGGTTTTTGCGCCCAATACGAAGGGCTATACTAGATTTGCAGTGGTGGTATCAAAAAAAGTAGAAAAAAGTGCGGTGGGTAGAAATCGGATAAGGCGAAGAGTTTATGAGGCGTTAAGACTAAACTTTGATACTATTCCGAATAAAGTGGATTATGTTTTTGTGGTGTATTCGAAGGAAGTGATGAGGATGCCATTTAAGGAATTAGAAGAGAAGATTGGAGAACTGATTGAAGAGAGTAAGATATGTCGTGGTGTTTAGAGTGAAATCCTGAGGCTTAATATCTTTATTTTATTAGTTATGTTTATATAGAAGCGGAAATTGCGTAGCGTAGATACGATTATAAATGAGAAAAGAGTAAAACGCGGGCTTAAAAGCCTGGAAAAAATAAAAAGTTTTGCTGGATGTAGTATGAGGTATGATATAATAAACATAAGTTTAATAAAGGTTCATACGAGAAATGGTACCATTCATGAAACCACTATATAATAAAACACTACTAAGCTTACCAATTATAACTATACTAATGATAGCTACGATTCTAGCATCTACCTATGTTTCAGCCGATAATAATTCTACTGTAGATCAAATTAACATTACAGTCCCTATGTCTTGTACTATGTCTGGTACTGGGCAGGATTCCCATAATGCTAATATCAATAATGGTACCTATACACCAGACATTGGTACTACTACTATGCATGTATTCTGTAATGATAATGAAGGATTCGCTATCTATGCAGCAGGATATACAGGAGATGAGATAGGTGGGACTAATAGCAATAAACTAGTCGGAACAACAGCTTCTAATAATGCAACTATAGAATCTGGAATTGCAACAACTGCTGGTAGTTCAGATGTCTCTAACTGGGCTATGAAGCTAGCTATAACACAGGATTCTGGAGATACAACTGGTACTAATGCTTTCATGATTGATTCTGCTCCTAATGTAGACCTTCCTAGCCAAGCAGAACAAGGAGCTACAGCTGCATCATTCTCAAGTTATCATGTAGTACCAAATGAATACACCAAAGTCGCTCATAAGAACTCAGGAACTGATATGACTACATCTACTGGTGGAGTAAAGCTTACTGCTACTTATGCTGCATACATATCTAAGACTCAGGCTGCGGATACTTATAGTGGTCAAGTAATCTATACACTAGTCCACCCAGCCTCCCATGCTGCTCCTGGTACCGGCATCCAAGTTACCTACAGCGGCGGCGAATTACAATTCCTAGGTGGAGCCACGACTAATGATATGATATACGAAATGACAAGCACTCAAATGTATATAGCAACTACTCCAGTTGTGGCAGAGACTTCTAATCTATCTAATGGAGAGCAAACTGGGGGAGCATACACCAGCAGCGAATATGTCTTGTTAAACCGAACTTTTACCGGTGCAAGTAAAATCAAAGTATTGGTTGATTATGGTTTTACAGGTGGTACTGCGGAGTTGCTCGTGATTGATGACACTTGGGACGGTGATTGGGACAACTGGAATAGTGATTGGGGCGGCGGCGGGATTTATAGTGATGCAAATATTTCTTCAAATATTTCTGGCACTAAGGAATACACTTTGGATGGTGATACTGTTACTGTGTATGGTGATAGTTGGGAAACTCCGGTGTCTGAATATGATTATGGCTTCTATGCTAGAGTATACCCAATTTACGAAACTCAACAGAGTGATACTAATCCAATCAACATATATGAAATTACGGACAGTACTGGTACCTTCCAAGAACCAAACCACTTCAAAGGTACTTGGACTATGGGAGGTAGCACCTTCACCGACGAAGATGAAATCAAAGCCTATATATTAGAACACGTCGAGGAAGTAGCTAGTACCGGGCTTACTGTCACTGCGGTTAATCCATATGCAATCGTCTATGACGGAAACACTAATACTGCTGGTACTATGAGTGGATTTGTGACTATTCCAGATCCAGCTAATCCGAATGATGCAAGTGGAGTTAATAATACAGTAGATCTCATGGCGCCAAACTACAAGAAGACAGGTTATGGCTTCGCTGGCTGGAGTGAGAATCCTAGTGCTGTAGTGAATGGTAATGACACTATCTATGGTCCTAATCAAAACATTAATGCCGGTACATTAACTTATGATGAAGATAATAATAAATCTGCCGTATTATATGCCGTATGGGTACAGTCTAGTGGCAATATGCAAAACTTCTCCTGTAGTAGCCTAAGTGCTAACCAAGTTACAGCATTAACTGATACGCGTGACAATAATGTCTATACGGTAGGTAAACTAGCCGATGGTAATTGTTGGATGATGGAGAACTTAAGACTAGATAATACAGTCACATTAAGTAGCTCAAACACTGACAACCCAGCATCAGGATTCACTAGTATTGCAGTTTCTACAGATGATTGGTGCACTGATGACAATGAAACCTGTATTAACCAAAACAAACTAAACACCAATAACACTAACAACATTAACCTAAACGGCACTAATGCTTCAAATACTCCACTGATCAATGGTCCTGGCCAGTACAATGGTAGTAATGCGACCGGTGGTACTAAAGGTAGTGATGGTAATAACTTCAGTTGGTATAGTTACGGTAATTACTATAACTGGTACACTGCTACAGCTGGTACTGGTACATATAGCCAAACTTCAGGTGATGCCACCGGTAGCATTTGTCCGAGTGGTTGGATTCTACCTTCTGGTGGCAGTGGCGGGCAATATAGTAGCTTAGATTCTGCTATGGGTGGTACAGGAAGTGGTCAGAGTTCTGCAGTAGCCTCCAATAGATGGCGCACTTATCCAGCTAACTTCCTCTACTCCGGCGTATGGGGGGGCCCCTTCGCGAACGGTCGTGGCCAGTTTGGCAATTACTGGTCGCGTACGGTGTACAATCGTGGCTACGCGAGGAGTCTGTCCTTCAACGCCGAGCTTGCCCATCCTGACATTGGCTCCACCAGCATCGGTAAGCGAGGTGGCTTTTCCGTACGGTGTTTGAGTCTAGGCTCGTAGTCGTCTTAGCCGTTTGGGCCTTGTCTCAGGTAAACGAACAGACTAGAAAAGTGCCATTCCCTCCCCGCGGGCGCCAACGCGCCCCGGAGAAGGAGATGGTACTTTTGCGGTTTAATAAACACATCAAGAACAGAGCAAAACCGTATTCGTTGCGTTCTTTCACCATCTAGCTAAGGCACCTTTTAATGAGTAAATCAACCACAGACTAGGTTCCAATACATGCTATTGGAGAAAAAATAAAAATACGTGCTATACTATACTCATGGACAACGTCAAAATCATCGCCATCGTCGGCATGTCCGGCAGTGGCAAATCAGTAGCAGTAGATTATTTAACGAATCAGGGCTATCCAAAGGTTTACTTCGGCGGCATGATCTATAAAGAAATGGAGAAGCGCGGCATCCCTCGTACCGAGGACGGTGAGTCGGAGAAGAAATTCCGCGAAGAGATTCGTGAGAAGGAGGGCAAGGATTGGGTGGTACGCCAAGTCATCGCCGAGACTAAGGACTTAATCAGTGCCGGTCAGAAGCGCATTGTCCTAGACGGTGTTTATTCCTGGACTGAATATAAGACCTTAAAGCACGAGTTCCCGAAGTGTCTGACCTTTATCGCGATAGTAGTAGATAAGCACTTAAGATATGACCGTGTCGCCAAACGCCCTGGTCGTGCTTTCGACGGCAAAGCCATTCGCGAGCGTGACCGCAGCGAGATTGAGAATCTGGAAAAAGGTGGCCCCATCGCTGCTGCCGATTACTATATTTTAAACAACGGCACCACTGAAGATTTGCAGGAGCAACTAAAAAACATAATTAAGGAGATTGGGTTTTGACAGACATTAGTAATTTATCCAATGTAGCATACAAAAAGGGGAACTGGATGCGTTACACACTCTGGGTGCTCGCCGGAGTCTGTATCGGCATGCTAATCTATACATTTATCAATACGTTAAACAGCAATGTCTCGGCGGCAGTTCCGGAGGGCTATCGGTTCTCAGTCACTGATAATTACAGCGAGGGCAGCAAAATCAGAACCATCTACTATGTTTATGACGACAGGATTCTGGTGGAAGACGAAAGCATAAACGACAACACGGTGGACCGCAGCTTACTTGTTTATGATAACGTCAGCACCGTTGATTTGAAATACGATGCCGATACTCTTGAGCTATGCGAGCTAGGCTCCTGTCTGGAAAAACCCAAAATCCTGACCACCATCAAATCTCTAATTTCACGCAAAATCGGTCGTGAATACATAGGTTTATAACATGAAAAAACTTGTTCTCATTGACGGTAAATCAGTTTTCTACCGTGGTTATTACGCTATGGGTGCCTTAAGCCTCACGGACGGCACCCCCACTGGTGGTGTTTATGGCTTCGCAGCCATCGCTATGGAAATCGTAAAGAAGCTAAACCCCACCAAAGTCGTAGTGGCCTGGGATTCAAAAACCTCCGTTAGTAAGCGTCGTGACATCTACTCGGATTATAAAGCCGGTCGTATTAAGCCTGGCGACGATTTTTATACTCAGATACCACTACTTGAGACCCTAGTCCAGGACCTTGGTTGGAATTTTGTCGAAATTGATAATTATGAGGCCGACGATATCATCGGCACCCTGAGTAGGCAAGCCGATGAAGTGGGCGATTATGAGACCTATATCATTTCTAGCGATCTCGACATGCTCCAAATCGTTGACGATAATACCCACATGTGGCGGATTTTGAAAGGCTTTACCAATATTGAACAAATCAACGTCCCAGAGTTAGAGGCAAAATACGGTATCAAGAAGTCGCAATTTTTAGATTTAAAAGCATTGAAGGGCGATTCGTCGGATAACATTCCGGGTGTCCCCGGCATTGGCGAGAAAACTGCCGCTAAATTGTTAAACGATTATGGAGATTTGGACGGTGTATATAATAATATAGATAGGATCACCGGCGCCCTTAGGACTAAGCTCGAATCCGGCAAAGATTCTGCCTACATGTCACGCACTCTTGCTAAGATTATGTTCGATGTCCCCATCAAGCTTGAGGACCTGTCCGACTTCACCTTCGACCGCGACCGTGTCATCGCCGGCCTGAAAAAACTTGAATTCAACTCCCTAATCCGTAAGATCGAGAAGGATGCGGCATGGGCGGGTGACAGACCTGGAGGGGGCCCCCCACGGAGCCTTAGCGACGTGGGGGAGGAGAAGGTCTGGCAGGACCCGCCCAGACCGCGAGACAGCGTTGTCTTGAATTCGTCTATATCAACTAACGTGGGGGAGGAGAAGGTCTGGCAGGACCCGCCCAGACCACGAGACAGCGTTGTCTTGAATTCGTCTTTATCAACCGACAGGATTATTGACTGGGACATTAAATCCCTCATGCATTCAGACCCGAAAATCGCTAAGGAGATTCTTCACGGTAAATCATTCTGGGATCTCGGCCAGGCTGCATTCTTGCTTAATCCGCTTGCAAGGGAAGAACCTCGCCTCGCCATTCCAGAAGAGGAGTTTAAGGCCCAAGTCGCCCAATTTGATAATTTCCCTAGACTATATAATATATATATCAATTTCGACCTGCCGCTCATCCCAATCCTTTATAAGATGGAAGAGAAGGGCATGCTAATCGACCGCAATTATTTCAGAACCCTCCGAGCCGAATATGAAGATGAAGTGGCGAAGCTTGAGAAGGAAACTCAGGCCACAGCTGGCACGGATTTTAATGTCAATTCGCCAATCCAATTATCTGAGGTATTATTTACGAAGCTGCAGCTGCCGACGAAAGGCATCAAGAAAACCACCCGTGGCTATTCCACCGGTGCCAAGGAACTAGACAAGCTAAAAGAACTCCACCCAGTCATCCCGAAAATTATCGAATACCGCGAAGCCGCCAAGCTGCTGAACACTTATATTATCCCAATGCCGGATTTGGCAGACAGCCATGATCGTATTCACACTACCTTTACTCAGAATGTTACCGCTACCGGGCGCCTCAGTTCTAAGGACCCCAATCTTCAGAATATCCCTGTTCGGACTGACGAGGGCAAGCGTATCCGTCAGGGCTTTATCGCAGACAAAGGGAAGATACTGGTATCTGCAGATTATTCTCAGTTCGAGCTTCGCCTTGCAGCTATTTTAAGTGGCGACCAGGCCTTAATTGACGATTTTAATCACGGTATTGATATCCACACCAAGACCGCATCCGAGGCCTTCAAGGTCCCATTCGAGAATGTCACTAAGGATCAGCGCCGGGCTGCCAAGGTTATCAATTTTGGCATTCTCTATGGCATGAGTGTAAAAGGTCTAGCCGATGCTACCAAAATGCCAATCGCCGAAGCAAAGCAATTTATTGATAATTATTTCGAACTGCGTGCTCCAATCAAGCGTAAGCTAGAGGAGATACTAAAACAGGCCAGGGAAGAGGGCTTTGTTGAAACCTACTACGGTCGTCGTCGCCCTACCCCCGATGTCAAATCCAGCAATTTTGTCATTCGTCAAGCCGCCGAGCGTGCCGCCCAGAATATGCCAATTCAAGGCACCGAGGCCGATCTCATGAAGCGCGCCATGATTGCTGTCGACAAGGCCTTGCCAGAGGGTGCGGAGCTCGTCATGCAAGTTCACGATTCGCTAATTGTTGAATGTGATGATGGTCAGGCGAAGGAGGTCGCTGATATTCTGAAGTGCAAAATGGAATCCGTCGCTCCCGAATTAGACATTAAGCTCGCCGTCGAAGTCACCACCGGTCACAACTGGGGCGAATTGTAACCCATAAATAGTCTTTACATGTTTAGCACTATCAGATAGAATAAGTACGTGTAGCACGCACATACTTAAGGAATTCCATGCATAAAGAAATAGAAATATACAAAGTACACGAAGGCGAAATCGTCTTCCGGGTTGATGCCAACGAGGAAACGATTTGGACCACACAAGACCAACTCGCCAAGCTTTTTGGTGTAGACCGTACGGTAATCGGTCGCCACATTCGCAATATTTTTCGCGACGGTGAGTTAGAGGAGGATTCAGTATGTGCAAAAATTGCACATACTGCAACAGACGGCAAAACTTATCAGGTTAAAATGTATAATCTCGATGCCATCATCTCTGTCGGGTACCGTGTCAATTCTAAAAAAGCCACCGATTTCCGCATTTGGGCCACCAAGACCCTTCATCGTTACGTGGTGGATGGTGTCGCCATCAATGAGCGCAGATTGAAAGAGCTAGATTCTGACAAACTTCACGAAATCGAAGGCGCACTGGGTATTGTCAAGAGGCTTGTCGCTTCCTCCGAATTATCCGCCGATGAGGCTGGCGGTATTTTGGAAGTTATCACTAAATACAGCCCCAGTTTCAAGGCGCTTCAGGAATATGACGAAGGCTACATTTCCTTTGCCAAAGGTAGGAAAGCTACCAAAATGTTGAGCCTGGACGAAAGCCTAGAAATCATCAGCGAGCTTAAGCAATCAATCAAAGGAGATGAACTATTTGGTAAAACTCGTGGCAACGCCTTTGAATCGTCGCTAAGTGCCATTATCCAGACTTTTGATCAGAAAGACGTTTATCCGTCCATTTCTGAAAAAGCCGCTAATCTCCTATATCTAATCATTAAGGACCATCCGTTCTACGATGGCAATAAGCGTATTGGCTCTCTACTTTTTGTAATTTTCCTGACTATCAATGATTATCATCTCACTAAAAATGGTGAGACTAAGATTTCCGATCGTGCTTTGACCGCGCTCGCGCTTTTAATTGCTGAATCCAACCCCAAAGAAAAATCTCTTCTCATCGCTCTAATCTGTAAACTTCTCGAAAATTAAACCACAATTAGCTTATTAAAAACCATAGCTGTTTTCCGATAAAACGCTTATCCTTTTCATTTTGGTTCGTGGGGGTTGCTTTTTGAAGGGACTTGTTTTTCAATCGCCCACATAAAAGGAGATAATACATGCTAAAGAAAAAGCCTGTCATACATCTAGGTTGCCTCGCAAGAACCCACCATCTTCCCATCTGGCTAAGCGTGTTGGCTATTACCGTAACATCATGCATAGTCCTGCCGACAGAATCGCATGGCACCAATGCGGCCAGCTGTCCAGATTTGAAAATTATCTTTGCACGCGGTTCTGGAGCCACGCGTTATGATAATGCCGACTATCAGAGTTTCAAGGCATCCCTAGAATCTAAATTAGAGACCTCCAACTTGTCATATGAGTTTGATGATTTGGATTATCCAGCCGTGGGTGTGGGCATTGAAAACTTCTCAAACATCATCGGAGCCTATATAGGAGCAGGCGAATCCTATGCCTTTGGCGACAGTGTCAAGGCGGGGGCAAAAGAACTAGCCAACATCGTAAACAATAACGTTTGCAAAAATACGAAATATGTCCTTGGTGGCTATTCGCAGGGCGCCATCGTTTTACTAAAAGCACTAGAGCAGATTCAGCCCGAGAGAATAATCTATGCTGCAACTTTTGGTGACCCTAAAATCTACTTGCCAGAAGGAGAAGGACTACTACCGGCCGCATGCAGGGGGGATAATCTTTCAGAATACCGTATTTACGTTCCGGATTGTTACGCCCATACTGGGCTATTAGGAGCTAGAGACCCTTATGCCCCCAGTGGTTATTCTGGTAAGGTTGGCACCTGGTGTAATAAATTCGACATTTTTTGCAGTTCACATTACAGCATTTCAAGTCATATCTCCTATGTGGCAGACGGACTATATGAAGATGCGGCCAAACTAATCTTCAGTAAGATTGCTGCAGCGTTTAATTTTAAAAACGCATATACTTCTCCGCATGATACGGCCTTCCTGATTGATTCCACCGGCTCAATGAGCGAGCATATCGACGAATATAAAGCTGAAGCCTTGCGCCTAGCGAGGCAAACTTTGAACGCTGGCGGCCGAGTTGCTCTGTATGACTATCGTGACTTAATAGATTCATATATCCCAGTGGAACACTGCGGCTTTGACACCTGTACTCTTGAATCCTTTGAAGAAGGGCTAGAAAATATCATCGCTGAAGGTGGCGATGATGAACCAGAATCACTCCTCTCGGCCAGCCTCCACGTCATGAGTAGTCAAAGCTGGCGGCTCGGCTCCACCAAATCCCTAGTAATCCTCACCGATGCCGGCTATCATTCGCCAGATCTTGACGGTACTACATTTTACGATGTGAAAACCCTCAGTAAAAAAATCGACCCGGTAAATTTCTACATTATTACTACCCCAGAGCATTACGGGGATTACGAATCCTTGGCTCAGGCCACCGATGGCGCTGTTATGACTTTAGCGGATGATTTAAGCATATTGACAGATACCATTATGGAGCGATACGACAGTCTGCCACGTGTAGAAGAAGATATGGGCAATTCGCCCATCCCGTCACTTATAGTCGATTCTATGGAATTCTTATCTCCTAGTGAAACTCGGGTTAACTTTACTACCGATGCCCCGTCAACCATCGTATTACTAGACGATGTCATCCTTGGTATCACGAACGAAACCAGTATCACATTTAGCAATCTAGATTCTATCACTTATCATGAGGTCGTCCTAACTCCATTATCCCAGGAGGCTCGTGGGGAATCTGTCATCTTGAAATTACACGCAGGCAACTTTAATTTGGCTGATGGCTATGGTCAGAGTGACGGAATAGTCTCAGTCAACATCAACGAGGAGATTTCGCCAGTTCCCGAGCCCATCGTATCTCTGACCAAATCCACTACATTTTTAACCGAGAACACCACTCCATCCACTACTGAGCAGCCAATCACAATTCCAAAAGCCCCCAACACCGGTCGCCGATGATGACTATTGTGCGTAGGCTAGGTTATGTTCCATAGCTTGCACTTCAAGTGCAGCCAGCCTCTCTGCATCGTTGACCGAAGAATTGACAGAATGTTTTACGCGGGCCTTCTCTTCGGCCTTCTTGGCATCGTTCCAACGGTCTAAAGTCCCTACTAGATACCCCGTAATTCTACGTAGTCTCTCGAATTTGCCTTCTTCGAACCAGTCAGCATGCTCATCGAAATACTCTTTCATTGCCGCATCGCCCGCCTTAGCGCCAATCAGCTTCATGCCCGCTTCAACCAAACACGATACGTGCATTGTCTCATACTGATCATAGTCGTCTAGGACCGCCTTAGCATCTTTTTCCGAAACCTTAGCATACTTAGACAAAGATTTCAAAAATCTCTTCATATCAAAATTTTCAATTTCATTTTGGTTGCGATAGATTATTTTCTTCATGGTTTTCCTTTCTTGTGCTGACGTTCCGATTTACTAATTTAGCGACTACCTATCAATCATATAGACTAGCTACACGAATTAGCGTTTATCATTCCGGCACTTTTAATTGTTTATAAGCATTACCTGAAATCATTATAAACCCCACATTTAGTGGGAGTCAAGACCATTTTCACACTAAATATGGAGTTTTCCACAATTTTATCTATTATGCTATAATGAAATCAATGCCAAGTTGGAACATTCATCTGGAAGCGGGGAATCGCCTTGCCGATTCTATGAAATTCTCCGGTCTCAAACGGAAGGAATTTTTATTGGGGTGCCTCTTACCAGACATTAATAATGGTTATATTAACAATGTAAAGATTAAAAAATACCACGAGGCGACCCATTACGCTTTCGACCAAAAATCATCCCTGAATTTCTATGCCGAGAACAAAGCCAGGATTGATCAAAAAGAGCCAATCTTCTTAGGGTATATTTTTCATCTCTACACTGATGGGTTTTTTAATTATGATTTTTATCGCACCATTAAAAGACACAAGCTAGGTGAAGGGCTCAGTCATGAGGAGAAGAGCGAAATCAAACATCACGATTTCTGGCTATACGACACTAAGTTCCGTCATCACCTTGGTGCCAAAGAACCCGAATTAAAACACCTAGCCTCCTGTGCCAACAAAATCGCCGCTGTCGACATCACTCCCGATGACATTGTTGACGTAGAACGCATTTTAAAAGACGAGAAATTCAGCTCTGTCATGAAGAACGCAAAATACATCTTTTACACCGAGAAGCGCCTAGACGAACTTATGGAAGATATGCTAGAGAGCTTCACGCACGACTACTTGGGAGGGAACTATGCCTGAGCTACCAGAGGTAGAAACCATTCGTCGCGGCTTGTCGAAATTTATCCTCCAGAAATCAATTACTAAAATCGAGGTCCTTTGCACCAAATCCTTTCAGGGCGACAAAACTCAGGTCGAAGAGCACAAGGCAACCTCACTAAAGCGCTTTGGCAAGGCGCTGATCATTGATCTAGATGATGGCATCTCGCTCATGATTCATTTGCGCATGACCGGACAGCTGATTTATGATGGTAAAGAGCGCTATGCTGCAGGGCACCCTAGCGAGAACTTTGTAGCCAATCTGCCCAACAAGCAAACGCGCGTGATTATCGCCTTTAATGACGGAGTTCTTTATTTCAACGACCAGCGCAAATTTGGCTTTATCAAAGTCTTGCCTACGAGCGAAATCTCAAGCGATCCCTTCATTCGTAAACTTGCTCCAGAACCTTGGCAGATGACGGTGGAAGAGCTATATTCTAGATTGCAGAAGCACCAGAAATCTTGTATCAAAGCGACCCTGCTTGACCAGACCATCATTTGCGGTCTCGGCAATATTTATGCCGACGAGGCTCTGTTTGCTGCCGGTATCCACCCCGAGCGCAAATCTGGTTCCATCACAGCAGAGGAAGCCAGAGCCATTCTAGAATCTGCGCGAAAGGTGATGGAAGAATCCATTAATTCGGGCGGTTCCACCATGGCCACCTATGTTAAGGCCGACGGGACCAAGGGCGACTATTTAGAAAAATTCGCCCAGGTGTTTCGTAAAGAAGGCCAGCCCTGTCCTAGATGTGGTCATAAAATCATTAAAATCCGAGTTGCCGGTCGCGGCACCCACGTGTGCCCCCACTGTCAATTAAAGGATTCACATGCTTAAGATTTTTACTGGCGACGATCGCATTCGGGCTAAGGCCGAGATTGTCAAGCTACTTGGCCCAGATTACGAAGTTATTGAGGGGGCCACTCTTGAACCGAGCGACCTGCCCAGTATTTTTAAGGGTAACACTTTATTTGCTAGCACTCGCAATATCCTCATCCGCGATCTCAGCGAAAACAAACCCGCATTCGAAAAACTCCCAGATTATACCGACACCCCGCATAACATCATTATCCTGGAGTTAAAGCTAGACAAGCGCTCCGCCGTCTATAAAGCCATCAAGGATAAAATCGAAATCAAAGAATTCACCATGCCGAAGAACCCGAATCTCAGGCTCGTTTTTGACATTTATAAAATCGCAAAGACTAACGGCGAGAAAGCTGTGCAGACCTTGTCAGGCCTAAAATCCGAAGAAGACCCGATTATGTTCTTTGGCCTCATTGTCTCGCAGGCCATTAAAGACTATCAGGCTCACCAGGGAATCAAAGAAAAGCGAGTTCTGAAGGAACTAGCTAAAGTCGACCTTCAAATGAAATCCACCCAATTCGACCCGTGGCTGCTCGTCGAATCGTTCCTGCTTCGTCTTAGTAGTATCATTAATAGTTAATTACCCGAATTGTTATTAATTCCGACAAAAAAATAAGCCCGAAGGCTTATTGATTATTTCTGTTTGCTGGCTTTCAGTATGGCATGAAGCTTAGCTTTGCGGCGGCTCACGGTGTTCTTCTTAAGGAGATCCTTCTTCACTGCCTTGTCATATTCAGACTGTACTTTCGCTAGATTCTTAGCCGTGGGCTTGTCCTTGAAAGCTTTTACGGCAGCCTTAATATCCTTCTTAATCTCAGCATTGTGAGCAGTACGCTTGTCAGCTTGTCTTGCAGCCTTCTTGGCGGATTTAATAATCGGCATTTAACTTCCTATTTAGATTAAAAATTAATATCTTGTCCACATTATACATCATTTCCCCTAAAAAGTAAAGTAGAATCAATATCACCAACTTAAGCATACTTTAAGACCAACAAACAAAGTACTTTCAGGAACATAAGGACTTGGCCAGAGCGGCCCGGAGCGTGTCCTGAAAGTACTTTGTTGTTGGGCATGCTTAAGTTGATGATATTGAAGTAGAATTATGTTGCGAATTTTACCAGCTTATGCTAACATATAATCATGGAAAGGTATAACTATGCCAGAAGATAACACATACACTACATCTACACCGCCAGCTAGTAGGCCTGATGATGTCATGCCACCAGTTGTTGATCCGGATGCGCCGATATCGGATGTATCGACACCGACCACATCAAGTTCTGACGAACCGGCTTCGGATGCACCAGTCTCAGATTTACCGGTCTCAGATGTGCCGATTTCGGATACTTCAGTTTCGGATACGACACAAGCCCCAATCCCGCCAGTTGATATACCTATGTCCTCGTCTACTCCTACTGATGTGCCTATCCAGGCCACACCTCCAGTCCAGCCAGTAGTAGATGATTCTATGCCTCAGCCCGCAGCGCCAGTATTTAATGATCAAGATTTGACTGCTCCGATTTCGGATGGACCAATCCCTGAGATTTATTCAGAGGTAGCTAGGAAGATTAGCGAGTCTCACAATGTTTTGATTGCTCTGTCGAGCGACCCATCGGTTGACGAGATGGCTGCCGCAATTGGTCTCTCACTGTATTTGGATCGTCTGGGCAAAAGAGCCACAGCTATCTATTCCGGCACCACCCCCAATGCTCTCGAATTCCTAAAGCCCGAGGAGACTTTCGAACCCACGGCCGATGCTTTGCAAGATTTCGTGATTGCCCTCAATAAGGAAAAAGCCGACCATCTTCGTTACAAATTGGACGGGGACTATGTGAAGATTTATATTACTCCGTATAGTGCGAAGATTTCTCAGGATGATCTAGAATTCTCGTATGGCGATTTCAATGTTGACCTAGTCCTAGCCCTAGATGTTGCCAACGGCATTGATCTCGACTCTGCTCTTCGCGAGCACGGACGAATCATGCACGATGCTATTATTATTAATATTACTACTGGTAATCCAGGTAAATTCGGTGAGATTGAATGGAGCGACAAGAGAGCCAGCTCAGTCTCTGAAATGATTGCCAGGCTACTTTATTCCGTGAAGAGCGACATTGAGATTGGCAAGGAAGAGGCTACGGCATTCTTGACCGGTATCGTCGCAGCGACCAATCGCTTTTCCAATGCTCAGACTACTCCGGAGACTATGCAACTCTCATCTCGTCTCATGCGTTCTGGCGCTAACCAGCAGTTAATTTCCAAGAACATCACGCCAGATGTTGATAACGAACTCTATTCCTTAATTGGTAGCGGTTCGCTCAGCGAGGCCGCTGAGATCAAGGACAATGATCCTACCAAGCTAGACATCAAGCATGGCAATGAAAAGGGTGTAGACGAGACCAAAGAAGTTAGTGGTGAAGTCACCGAGAAGGAATCCACCCTGCTTGAGGACCTCAAGGCCGCAGAAGCTAGCCTAGCCCAAGCCGGTACCGAGACCACGCCTGATTTATCCAATCGCCCAGTCAAGATTGATAGTGCCGACTCCATGTCGCCAGAAGATTTCACAGCCAAGCAAGATGAGCTGCTCTCAGAACCCATTGAAGAACCTACCACATCGTCAGAACCATCCTCTTCGACAGAGCCACTCGCCTCAGTCAGCATGCCTACTGTAGATGAGTCTTCTTTGCCGACCGAGCCTACCTCCACCTCGGAAGTAGAGCCTTCCGATAGCGACATTGACACAAGTGTTAAAACCGAAAAAGTTATCACTCCTTCTGCTGATTTCGGCACCACCATGTCGCCAGAAGATACCGAGAAATACGGTAAAATGCTTGAAGATGCCATCAATGAATCCGGCATTTCAGGTGACACTGATTCCATAGAATCTAATCCAGCTACCATCAATACCCCGATGGCAGCTTCCGCCCCAGAGATTAACGGTGTTCCTGATATTAATTACATGCCACTGCCTGAGGACGAGGTTCTTCCGCCGCCACCAACCCCACCGATTGAGCCAATCCTCCCAACTGTGGAGTCAACCCCTTCGATTGAACCATCCCTCCCAACCGTAGAACCGACCTCACCGATTGAGCCATCCCTCCCAACCGTAGAGCCGACCTCACCGATTGAGCCGTCTCTTCCGGTCGAGGAGCCGACCCCAGAGCCGCTAGGCTCTCAGCCTGCCATGCAGGACCAGGTTTATCGTCCTCAAGTTTCCGACCCTAGTGCCTTCAAGATCCCTGGCATGTAGATAATCGCTTTATTGCGTAAATAGCTTCTCCGCAGCTCTTGCGCTTGTATTGGAAATGCGCTATAATAGTACACATAGTGGATTCGTAGCTCAGTTGGTTAGAGCGCTGCCCTGTCACGGCAGAGGTCGCGAGTTCGAGTCTCGTCGGATCCGCCAGGAAAATAAAATAAGACCCTTTGGGTCTTAATTTTATTTTCCTAACGAATCAGACGAGTCACGAACGAAGTTCGCCCGCTGTAGGAGCTGAGATAAATCTAAAACTTTTTTTAGATTTATTGAAGCGACGCCCAGCGGTCTCTTGCCCGAAGGGCAAGAGTGACTCGTCGTTAAGTCTACTTTAGCAAAAGGACTGACTCGTCATTGCCCCCTCTTGCCACCCCTCCCCATCTGTGCTATAATAGTACTCAATATGGCTATTAAAGTAACAAGAAAAGATCAGGGTGAAGCCAATGAGAACATCATTCGTCGCTTCAACCGCAAAGTCCTTCAGAGTGGCATGATGCCCCTTAAGAAGTCGCAAATGCGCTTCGCCAAGCCAATGTCGAAACGTGAGCGCCGCATTAAGGCCATCATTCGCGAAGCCCGCAAGGCCGAGAAGACCGAACGCATTAAGTTAGGACTTAAGTAAGAATCTCCCCCACACATAGGGGAGATTTTTGTGCTATAATTTAGAAAAGGAGACAACATGATTATATTATTTGGTTTAGCAGGTTCTGGCAAAGGTACGCAGGGCAAAGCCTTGTCCGAGATATTCGGCTGGCGCACCCTTTCCGTGGGGCAAGTCATTCGCGAGACGGGCGAGTATGATGACATTATCAATCGTGGCGAACTGATTCCAGATGAGGACGTGATTAAGCTAATGAATAAGCAAATTGAGAAGGCCGAGAAGGAGGGCTTCGACGTTATTTTGGACGGCTATCCGCGTGACAAATCTCAAGCAGAATACATTTCGGAACACATGGCGGATAAAATTGACGGCGCCATCATTCTCGAAGTGCCAAAAGAGGAACTCTACGAGCGCTTGAGGCTTCGCTCTGAATTCGAAGGCCGCGAGGATGATAAGGAGAAGGAGTCCATCGATCGCCGTTTTGCGATTTTTGATGAGAACATTGGCTCCATCCTGCCAATGCTTGAGGCTAAGAACATACCAGTAAGGCGTGTAGATGGTGTCGGCACTGTCGAAGAGGTCACCGCTCGCCTTGTTGCCGTGGTCAAGGAGATAAATCCTAGCGCCACCGAGCAGGCTCAGGATGTCAACGGCGAGGAAATCGAGAAGAGTTATGGCGAATAAGCAGGGAATTATCAATCTCGATACCGCATCGAGAGCTGATGTTGAGCGCAAAATTTCCGCCATGCGTGCAGGCGGCAAAATCCTAGGTAACCTCCTGAAAGACCTGAAAGCCTATGTTAAGCCAGGCATGACCGGTAGGCAGATTGATACTTGGGTGCGTGCCGAAATTGTGAAACGTGGCACCGGGGTGGCTTATGATATGCTTGAGGAAGAGTTCCCGGGAGCCATTTGCATTTCAATTAATGATGCTCTCGTTCACGGTGCTCCTACTGATGAGCCACTAGAAGAAGGCGACAAAGTCTCTTTCGATTTAGACATATATTATCAGGGTTATTTTACCGATTCAGCTTTTACCATGGTCGTCGGGCAGAAAGCTAGCCCTGCCGTGAAGAAGATGATTTCGGTCACCGAATCCTCCATGTGGGAGGGAATCGCTCAGGTAAAACCCGGTGCCCACATTGGCGATATCGGTCACGCCGTCGAACAGGTTCTAAGGAAAGGCCATCTCGGTGTCATTGAGAATTACATCGGTCACGGTATCGGTAAATCCATGCACGAATTTCCTGAAGTACCAAATTACGGCAAGAAAGGCCACGGCTACGTCCTAGTTGAAGGCGACACCATTTGTATTGAGCCGATGTCCTGCCTTGGCAAGCCAGCTAATTACATTGATAAAGACAGCAACTGGACCGTCCGCATGAAGGATGGCTCCATCGGCTGCCACTGCGAGCATACCATTCTTGTCACCCATGACGGCTACGAAGTCCTAACCCAGCCAGACTAGGAGGAGTGGCGTATTTGGGGGTAAGAAAATATAGCAGGACCCGCCCGAGTGTGTTATAATGAGCTTATGGATGACAATAAACGTTTTGTTACAGGCCTAGACGTCGGTACTGAGAACGTCCGTGCCGTGATTGCTACAGTTAATAAGAATGGCGAGATTGCCATCGTGGGTTATAACGAGGGTAAATCTGCCGGCATGCGTAAGGGAGTCCCGGCCAATCTAGCTGGTCCGGCTGGTGCGATTGACCGTATGCTTGGCGATGCCGAGCGCATGGGTGGTTATGATGTGCGTAGTGCTTATGTTTCTATCAATGGTTCCACCGTGATTTCTACTCACACCGAGGGCATGATTGCCGTCGGCACTGTGGAGCACGAGATTAATGACGAGGATCTAGATCGTGTCGAAGGCGTTGCCGTTTCTGGTCGCATTCCAGCTAATCGTGATGTACTAGATGTTGTCCCTCTTGAATATGCTTTAGATGGCCAAGGTGGCATCAAGGATCCCCTCGGCATGTCCGGCGCTCGTCTCGAAATCCGCGCTAATGTTATTTCTGCTTTGACACCAAATTGTGAGAACCTGAAAAAGACCCCCGCCGCTGCCGATGTTCAGGCCATGAGGCTAATCCCCAGCCCTGTCGCCGCTGCTCGTGCCGTCCTCAGCGAGAGACAGAAGGAGAACGGTGTTGCCGTAGTTGATTTCGGCGCCGCTACTACTTCCATTGCCATTTACGAGGAAGGCGACCTGCAATATGTTGGTGTGATCCCGATTGGTTCCAATAATATTACCAATGATCTCGCCATCGTTCTTGCTATCGACCCAGAGTTGGCCGAGGAAATCAAAACCCGTTTTATCACCGGTGATTTTAGTACCGAGAAATCCCTCGCCATCAAGGTAGGGAAGAACCCAGAACGCACCTTTGACCGCAAAGAGGTCGAAGAGGTCGTGAAGGCTCGTCTTGACGAAATCTTCGCCGAAATCCGTAAGAAGCTGAAAGCCGCCCATTACGATCAGCGCCTGCCCGAGGGCATCGTGCTCGTAGGTGGTGGAGCCAAAATGCGCGATATCGATGTCTTTGCCAAAGAAGCACTCGAAGCCGCCGTCAAAATCGGCGTGCCGCAGGGGCTAGACGGTGTCGCCGAAGCAGTTGAGAAGCCCGAATTCGCCACTGCCATCGGTCTCGCCATGCTCGCCGCCGAAAGTGGGGAATTATCCGTCGCTCCCGGCAAGAAGCCCAAGAAATCGGGTAAGAAATCCTCCGGCTCTAATCCGCTGAGCTTCATTAAGAAAATTTTCTCGAAATTTTAATTCCTTTTCTATTGACATTTAACCATAAACACTATATTATATATAATATACAAAGGTCATTATAATGGACAGGTGTTTAAATTTGATGAGCTATAAAATAAAACTATCTCTAAAGCTATGTGGGGCTAGTCTTTTGTTCCTCGGCCTTAGCCCTATCGCTGACTTTAATGCCTCTCCCGCCTCCGCTTATTCTGCTAATATCACTACCTCCAGTTCCATTACCCTAGATGTCTCTCCAGTCGGAGATGGTACTTCTATTCATACTGGATCCATTAATATAACATCAGACTGTAGGAATGGTTATAACCTAACTATTGCAACCCCCACTGGTAGTAATCTATATAAGTATGATAGTACTAATGATACTTTGGATTCTACTGCCTCCTTTACTGCAGTAGATGGTACTTCTAGTCTTAGTAGTAATAATAATACTAACAAATGGGGCTATACTCTAGTCTCTAACCCCACCAGCTCTACTGTCTTCTCCCCACTCTCCAGCAGTGAATCTATCCTAAAAACAACGAGTCAGACCGTCAGTCCCAATACAGACATTAACGATACTTTTAGTATTAATTATGGCATAAAAACAGATAGCAGCATCAAGCCAGGTGTTTACCGTATGGCAAATAGTGGTTCCATTGTCTACTATCTCACTATGGATACTACTTGTACTGAGTATACTGTATCCTTTAATCCTAATGGTGGTACTATACCTAGTGATAGTCCTACTCCACCAACTACCATAGAACAAAACATCCAGGAAGGAACAGCTACTAAACTTAACTCAGCCGAATCCATCACTGCTCCTACTACTTCTAGCTATACTGATGCAGGTAGTAACAC
>JAZRDA010000015.1:0-12631 GCA_045660085.1 Candidatus Nanosyncoccus sp. | reverse complement strand
GACTAGTTTATTACTATTCTCTCCACCTATTTCATCTCCTGTATATCCTGCTGCATATATAGCGAATCCTTCATTATCATTACAGAATACATGCATAGTAGTAGTACCAATGTCTGGTGTATAGGTACCATTATTAATATTGGTATTATGGCTATCCATACCAGTACCGGACATAGTACAAGACATAGGGACTGTAATATTAATTTGATCTACGGTAGAATTATCATCGGCTGAGACAACGGAAGAAGCTAGAATCGTAGCTATCATTAGTATAGTTATAATTGGTAAACTTAGTAGTGTTTTATTATATAGCGATTTCATGTATAGACCTTTCTTATATAACTATAATAACATAGTTTTTATGGTTTTATGAAAATAAAACAAGAAGATCTATTCTAGGTTCAAGCCCATAGTGGCAGGAACCGCAGGTAGTTTCAGTTTTGAAGAATATCGAGGTCGAGGAGGCGGGCTTCGACGGATTTGACACCATTAAAATCGTTTTCAGTGAGCCTGATAAGGGGTTCGATGTGGTCAAACTCGGGGTCGAGCGTGAGCCATTTTTCAGGGGCGTAGAAAGCGACAAGTTTGAGGTATTTACCGTTTTTATCGCGAAGATCGAGGCGGAGATGGTTACGGTCGGTACCCATGCGGGTGACATTTGTAAGGTTGATGTTTTTGAGGCGAAAAACTGGTTCTTCGTTCCCTGGCCCGTAGGGCTCTAGTTGTCTTAATTCGTCAAGAAGATCTAGGTTTATCTCTGAAAAATCATCTAGAGTGAGGTCGGCGTGTTGCTTCAGGTAATCTGTTTGGTTGGTTAGGTGTAGCGAGCGGTAATATTCGTTGATTTGTTCACGGAATTTATAGAGATTCTCTCTTGAAACCTTGACCCCGGCAGCCGCAGCGTGGCCACCACCGCCGATAATGCTATCTTTAGCAAAGCTCAAAGCATCGGCGAGGTTAAAATCCCCAAAGCTACGGCCGGAACCTTTAAAAACGTTCTCTGTAGTCTCGGTTAAGACAAAAGCCGGCCTATGATAGGTCTCGACTAGGTGTCCCGCCACGATTCCGAGTATGCCTTCGTGCCATTTGCCGGTCTCGATAATCACTGGATCATCACTGATGCCGCGTTTTTCGATCTCGCGCATAGCTTGGGTTTGCTCGGTTTTGCGTTTTTTATTGAGCTGTTCGAGTTTCTCGGCGATAGGGGCCGCCTCAATTGGGTTATTAGCACAGATAAGATTCAGAGAAAGGTCGGCGGTGTCAAGGCGACCGGCGGCATTGAGGCGAGGGCCGATCTGAAAACCAATGGATTCTGAATCTAAGCATTTAACTCCAGCCCTAGTCATTAGCTCAATCAACCCCGGACGACGAGTTTTTGCTAAAACTTTCATACCGTAAAACCCTAAGCGGCGATTGTCGCCAGTTAGTAGCATACTGTCGCAGATGGTGCCAAGCAGGACGAGATCGAGCAGCCATTTTTCTTGACCAGCCTTAATCATATGCTTATCCACCAGCGCCTCGGCAAGCTTATAAACCACCCCTACGCCAGCGAGGTTTTTTAAGGAGTCGGTGGGATTATCCTTACGATGTGGATTGATGACAGCCACCGCATTTGGTATCCTCTCGTCGGTCTCATGATGATCCGTGACGATGGTGTCAATCTTAAGCTCATTTAATTCATCAATGATAACGTGGTTGCGCGAGCCGCAATCTACGGTAATAACGAGCGAAGCACCCTGTTTCTTGGCATGCTTGATTAACTTGGGGCTCATACCATAACCATCAGCAAAGCGATCTGGTAACATGACTTCGATATCGTCTGGGTTAATGCCGACGTTAATAAGAGATTCCCTCATCGCTGCACTAGAGGTAACCCCGTCGACATCATAATCGCCGTAGATTAGGATTTTTTCGTGATTCTCCTGAGCCAGCTTGATGCGCTCGACCGCCTTGTCCATATCGGCTAGTTCAAATGGATTAATCCCTGCCTCATACTTGGGATGCAAAAAGTCTTGGTCAAAATGGCGTTTTTTTAGTAGTTGTTCAAAAATATTACTCAATTTATACCCCTGTTATCCGATGGTTTTGGACGGTTTATTGCCTCTTTGACTTTTAATGACAATGGATTGCAATTCTTTTAAAATTGGGAATTGTTTGTTGGTCTGATAGATCTTCGTTTTACCCTTTTTAGTGACGATTAGAAACCCGCCTTTTGCCATACGCTCTAGCTCTCTCTGAATATTGCCGGGGTCCTCTTTGATGAGTTTGGCTAGACCCCTGACATGAGTCTTAAAATCTGGATATTTAGCAAAAACCACGATAATCTTGCGGCGCACTCTAGATGTGACAAATATTTCTAACATATCTCCTCGCTTTAACTTCCCCCATTATAACAAGGTTTGGTTTTTTTTACAACGATTTTATGATTCTATAATTCTTCTTCAATCCGCTTATGCTTGAAAGACAATAGCGATTTAGTATAATAAAGGAAAACGGAGGTATAAATGAAAATAATTAGGCGATATGCTAATTTGATTAGATTGTCTGCAGGGGCGAGTCTTTTGATTGGGTTGGGTGATTATGTGCTCTTAAAAATTGGTGAACCGATTGGGCCATTCCTATTTGCTTTTGGATTACTGGGAGTATGTGCTCTGGGCTTAAACCTTTTTACAGGGAAATGTGGATTCTGGATTGAAGATGGAATACCGATTGTTGATCTTTTAATTATCCTAGCAGTTAATCTGGTGGCTGGGTATGGATTTGGGCTGTTATTTAGTATTATAGATAGTAGCATTGTGACGGTAGCCGAAGGGAAAGTGGCCGGATGGAACCTTGACCTAGAATTCTTCTTTAAATCAGTAATGTGCGGAGCAATTATGTATCTAGCGGTAGAGTTATACCGACGAGGGACGACACTGGGGGTATTAATTGGGGTGCCGCTATTTATCTTCTGCGGTTTTCAGCACTCAATCGCAAACGTGATTACGATGGGGGTGGCGGGAGCGCTGAGCTGGACGGTACTACTGTGTGCATTGGGTAATTTTGTGGGGGCTATTGCGGCCTGGGCGCTATGTTGCAAAGTTGCAATAGAGCCTAACAAGAAGAAATAAGGTAAAGTTTATAGTTTATAAGGGGTAGATGAGGTGATGTTCTATGAGGTAATACCTGAAGGTAAGGTGGAAGCACTAACGTACCATTATGATGGTGGCGGCGACAATGGCGATAATAATAGTGATTCCCTTTTTCCTGGACAAATCGTGACGGTGCCGGTCGGACGACGAACGGTTCCGGGCGTAGTAACTAAAAAAGTTGCACAACCGGATTTTAAAACAAAAGCCATAATTAAAAAATTGTATTCAAGGCCACTGCCAAAACATTTGTTGGACACGGTGCGGTTTATACATGAATACTACTTGGTCCCATCCGGCTCAGCCTTGTCGCTAGTTTTACCGCGAGGGGTTGAGAAAAAACGGAGGAAAACCGAACAAATGTTCGGTAACCACCTATCTGTGCAGAATCTTTCTCTGGACGGGTCTTTGCCGGCAATTCAGATGAATATCGCCCAAAAAAATGCGCTAGAAGGCCTCCAGAAGGCTCCAGGAGCCACGAAACTGCTGTTTGGCGTTACTGGTAGTGGTAAAACCAATATATACCTCAAAATGGCTAAAAATGCGCTAGAACGGCATTTGTCTACTGTGCTATTGGTGCCAGAAATCGCTCTAACCGGACAGCTGGTGCGGGTGTTTAATGAGCGCTTTGGTGAAAGGGTGATGATGATACATTCTAGGCTGACTGAGGCGGAAAGACATCTGATTTTTGAGAAGATTTTAATGACGGACGAGCCTCTAATCGTGGTTGGGGCGAGATCGGCATTGTTTGCGCCAGTGGCCCACCTTGGATTAATCATAATCGACGAGGAGCATGAGGGGACCTATTATCAAGAAAACACCCCAAAATACTCGGCAATAAGGGTGGGGAGCTTTATGGCGAAAGCATCAGGGGCTTCCCTGGTGCTTGGTTCAGCTACTCCGACCGTGGAAGACTATTATCTTGCTTCTAGACAAGAGTCGGTGGTGACTCTGACTAAGAAAGCTAAGTCCTCGGCGATAAAGCCCGCCATAAACATTATCGATTTTAAAGATAGGGATAATTTTACCAGGAATAAGTATTTCTCTAATTCCCTACTTACGGCGATTTCGGCTAACCTAAACCAGGGCCAGCAGACACTGATTTTTCATAACCGTCGGGGGTCAGCACCACTGACGATCTGTGAGAACTGTGGCGAAGAGATTCTCTGTCCGAACTGTTTTTTACCCCTGACCCTGCATGCGGATGAGTATGTATTACATTGTCATACATGTGGGTTTTCGGAAAACGTACCTGCTGCGTGTCCGAAATGCGGAACACCAAATTTGGTGCATAAGGGATTTGGGACGAAATTGCTAGAGTCAGAGCTTTGTAAGCTTTTCCCTGGAGCGAGAATTAGACGATTCGATGCGGATAATAAAAAGGGCGAAGGTATGGATGCCCTATACTCAGCAGTGCGAGACGGCGAGGTCGATATCCTGGTCGGAACCCAGACACTAGCGAAGGGGTTGGATTTACCGCGGCTGGCGACGGTAGGGGTGGTACAGGCAGATGCAGGATTAGCACTACCGGATTACATGGCGGAAGAGCGCTGTTTTCAGCTGCTAACCCAGGTAATTGGACGGGTGGGGCGAGGGCATTTGGCCAAGGCGGAGGTGTTTATTCAGACCTTTCGGCCGGAACATCCGGTGTTAAAACTCGCAGCTGATGAAGATTATCTGGGGTTTTATAAATACTTGATTGCTAAGCGGAGGCGGGCAGGTTTTCCGCCGTTTCGGTTCGTAATGAAACTAGAAATTACTATGAAAACAGAGGCGATAGTACTACGAAAAGTGCGAGAACTCGTGAAACGACTAACTAAAGATGAGAGATTGATGGTTTCCCCACCCCAGCCAGGGTTTCATGAACGAACAGCCAAGGGCCACACTTGGCAAATTATCGTCAGGTCGCGCTCGCGGAAAGCTTTACTAGAGGCGTGCGAAGGGCTAGATCAGAGTTTCAAGATAACATTAGATCCGATGGGACTTTTATAGCAATAATAGCATTGAATTGTGCTAGCGTTTTAATGCGATTGTGATAAAATGAAGTAAATATTAAAAATAGGAGGTAAAATGTGCACAGGGGTGAGATTTAGTGATAATGCCGGAAATATGTATTTCGGGCGCAACTTAGATTGGTCCTGCGGCTACGGACAAAAAGTAGTAATCACGCCGAGAGGATATAAGTATAAATCAGCATTCCTAGGCGAAATGGCGAACTCACCGGCCATCATCGGTATGGGAATTGTGGCTGAAAACACGCCGCTGTATTTCGACTGCGCAAATGAGCATGGGTTGGCCGTGGCGGGGTTAAACTTCCCTGGTTATGCTGCGTATGCACCCACCGCGGTGGACGGCAAAACCAATGTAGCAGCATACGAATTCCCGCTCTGGGTGGCGCTGAATTTTAAGACTGTGGACGAAGTCGAAAAAGTTCTCCAGAACGTCGCGATTGTGGCAAAACCAATCAATGAGCAGTATCCCGTATCGCAACTACACTGGATTATTGGTGATGCCAAGAGGTCGATAGTAGTAGAATATACCGCTAACGGAATGGAAATTTTTGAAAATGACGTAGATGTTCTGACCAATCAGCCCGGTTATGGTTGGCATAAGGAGAATCTGCGTAACTATATGAATCTGGATTCAGAGATGCCGAAGGAAGTCAAGTGGGAGAAAGCTAAAATGACAGCGTTTGGGTCTGGATCCTTAATGCGTGGACTTCCTGGTGGGTTCTATTCCACTGACCGTTTTATCCGTGTAGCCTACCTCAATACCCATTATCCAGTGCAATCAGATGAGGCTTCGAATGTGTCGCGGCTGTTCCATACTCTAGCAGGGGTCGCCATGATTGATGGCGGCGCCGCGATGGCAGATGGGCAGTTTGAGAAGACGGTTTATACTGGTGGATATTCGACAGCGACACAAACTTATTACTACAATACCTATGAGGACCCGGCGATTCAAAGTGTGACGATGAAGGATTATGATCTGGATTCGGGCGAATTGATTACCGTTTGAGATAATAATCTAACACGCTGATTAGAGCCCTTTGGTAATCCGAGTTTTGGTTGTCGGATTTCGTGAGGAGAACCATCACTTAGTATGGCCTCGTTTCATTAATGCCATAGTTCATTCTCCTAATGATATTAGTATAGTAGTATTGTTGTTTTTGTATGGGGTATCGTGCAGATTTCTGGTGATTTGCCGTGCAATTCTCTAGTATTTTGTTGCGACACATTCGGCGAATGCGTGCGGAGCAGGTGGATAAGATGTTTGATTTAAAGAAGGCGAGAAAGTAGTGAGTCAAATGTAGCGATTCTAATGTATTACAAAAAAACAACGGTTAGTCACTTGGGTGCATCTGGTGAATTAGGGATAATATGTTTTAGGCTCGGGGGTATTAAATGGTATGATTGGTGTATTAACGTGCCACGCAACGTACCGAGTATCCAGTATCGCGACCCATGGTGTAGCCAGGAAGAACTATACCAAAACCATAGATTTCAGAGCCGTATGCAATTATTGAACTATAAACGCTTGGATGCCAAATAGCACCATCACTACCTAAATAATAACTTAGTGAACCACGCCAACCTCCACTTGGGAATACCTTTATGGGGGTTTCCCAGATATATGGATTCATCATTTCTAATGAGCTAGGGTTAAAGCCATATTGAGTTATTAGATTCTTGAATTCAAGATAATTTGATAATTTCCAATTTGCTGGGCAGATAGATTGGTCTACACTATCCCCACTAGCAGAATAACTACTGCTATCATTTAGAGCTACTGCAGCTGTCCAGTTATAATAGTTGCCTAAATGATAATGGGGATTCCCAGAAGAAATGGGCGTGGCGTCATCTGGGGTGCCACTCCAGTATAGTCCTCCTGGGTCATATGATTCTGGAGTAAAGTTGTTTTGGCAATTGTCACTCTGCAATGTTCCACCTTGACACCAAGTCGTAGTGTTGGCAGCATAGGTGGCGCGTAGTGGCGCCCATAAAGCAGTGCCGTAAGAGCTCGTATTTGAATTCCAGCCAAGATCGGTCGTGGTGTTATCATAAACTACTGAACCGTCTGTCACTATGTCGTGATCTAAATTCTGTGTCATCCAGCAGTTACCGTCTTGAAGTTTGGCAACATAGTATGTTTTATTGTCGCGAGTGTCTATGAGTTGGGTCTGGGAAGCATCGTCATAAAGAGTTACAATGCTACAAATAGAGTTAGACATTTCTTGCATTTTGTAATAGCCATTGTGTTTTTGTTTACCATTCTTTTCATAGGCTTTTTCGATAGAAATTGGAACAGCTGGTGCCGTACCGTCGTGTGGGTGGACGAGGGTGTACTTCACCTGCCCAGTATAAGTACCAGCAGGTTGGGTCTTTGATATGTAGGCCTGGTAGGTGGTGGTGAGAGTAGTTCCTTCGGCATTGGTGCCGGTATCGGTGGCTGATGTGCGGTAGGCAACTTTTTCGTAGTCATCTGGGGCTTCTTGGAAGGTGGAGTAGTCAGGATCACTTTGTTCTTTTAGTGAGTCTTCAGTACTGCCGGCGATGATGACTGGATAAGTTGGGGTGGGGGAGGTGAGTTTGGTTAGCTTCATGGCCCATTTAGAATCATTACCAGTGATTGCTGTGCCGGTTGTTATATCATAGGTACTACCTAAAGTAGAACTAGTTAAGACATTCTTCCCTTCTTCATTGTCTGTATAGCCAATAGCATAGATAGCAAAGCCTTCGTTGTCATTACAGAAAGCTTTTAATGTAGTTTCACCAATGGCGGAATTATAAGTGCCATTATTTATCTCTGCATTATGAGTGTCCATACCAGTACCGCTGAGGGTACAGGATAATGGAACAGTAATGTTTATTTCATCTATTACGGAATCGTCTGCGGAGACGACAGATGAAACTAGGATAGTGCCCGCAAGGATAGTGAGACTTACTAGGCTTAGTGGGATTAGTTTTAGTTTATTCATATTCATTATATGACCTTTCATTAATCCAATAATAGCATAATCATTATACTAATTCTACCCCCCCCCGCGAGGGTGTCAAGAATTATATTTTGTCGCAAAAGTGTCGCAAAAATTGTCGCAAATTGTGATATAATTAGCATATGAGTTATAATCCAAAATATACTATTAATGACATAGTTCGAAGCAATCTTCAGGAGATAGAGCGCCTGAAAGATATCGTGCTCGGGCATAGAATTTTGCCGGAAGCGGAGGCCAGTGTGCATCTACGTGCTACCGTAGATAAGGTACATAGTTCTACTTCTATTGAGGGTAACCCCCTAACTCCGAATGAAGTGAGGGCAGTGATTTCCGATAAGAAGAGACTCTCTGAGGAAGAGTATGCTGAGATAGAGGTGCAAAACTATAAGCATGCTTTGGATTTTATCGCCGAGAGAAGGAATGGCAGTTCCGAGATTACAGAATCCGACGTTTTAAGGCTTCATGGAATAATTACCGAACGATTACTAGCGAAGAGCAAGGTGGGGCATTTTCGCAAGGGCGACGTTTATGTTGAAAACCAAGACCATGAAGTGTTATACGAGGCTGCGCCGGCGCATACAGTAGAACAAGCGGTGGGCAAGTTGCTTGAATGGGCTAATAACAACCGTGCAGTTGTGCCGGCTGCAATAATTGCTGGTATTTTGCATTATGAGCTGGTGACGATTCATCCTTTTTCAGATGGCAATGGACGAACTAGTAGGGCTCTCGCCATGCTATTTCTGGCAATTAACGACTACGATTGCAACGGCGCCTTATCGTTGGACTCGTATTATGCTTCCGATAAACACGCCTATTATAAGATTCTGCAGGAAGTGCATGGACGAAATTATACTGAGTCGCGGAGTGCCGACTTAACGCCTTGGTTAGCCTATTTTACGGATGGATTCTTGACATCACTACATATACTGGATGCTGAGCTCAGAATTCTAGATACTTTAGCGCATACAGCTAAAAGTTCAAATTTATCACGCGATGATAATGATATTCTAGACTACGTGACGAGATTTGGCTCAATTGAGATTCGCGAGGCTGAAGCAATCTTACCAGAGATGAACCGCCGGACTATCCAGAGGAGACTGAAGAGGTTGGTTGAGGCTGGGTATCTCGAGCTGGTAGGTGAAACGCATGATGCGAAGTATGTGATAAGAGGTTAGTTGGTTTTGAAGAGGCAGCGGACTGAAGCACCTCCAGAAACACTGAGGGCATTGCGAACTAGTACAACATTTTGGTCAAAAGTTAACACTGCTGCAGCATCGTTGTATAGTCTTTCTGAAGACCAATACCAACCATTAATGCCAGCACGGGACACTGCGCCATTATCTATGTAGCCATTAACCATAAAGCCCGGATCAGTATTTGGTCCTGCTTGTTCAAAGAAAACCGAAGAGACATAGAAGTACGGGTCTGTCATTCCATATTCTGCTAAGAGTAGCCGATACCTTTCAATACTTGGCAATATCCAGTCCTTTGGGCAAATACTATATGGAGCATTCTCTCCTTCTTCTACGAGCTGTCTGCCAGATCCTAATGTCGCCACATCCCAAGAATAGTATGAATAACATGGAGTATTCTGGTTGAGATCGCCACAGTCCTCTTTATTACCTGAATTATAGACATAAGCATAATTATTGGTGTCAAATCCGGAAATAGATGAAGCTGGAAGGATTAGTTTATTATTAGACACCGTCCAGTTACCAGTCGTTGGGAGGGTGTAGCTAGAATCAAAGTCAGTGTCTTCACTGGAAAGGGCTGTACCGCCAGCAATATTAAGGTTTTCCACCATCCAGCATTTGCCGTCTTTTAGCTTAGCGACTTTGTATTCTTGCTCGTCACGAGAATCTTTCAAAGCGTAGACTTGTTCTTCTGGAAGGTCGGCTGGGCAAGAATTAACTTCTTGGAGATATTCGGCGGTTGCGATAGTGACTGGCTTGGTTGGCTCCGCAACATCATGCGGATGAACAAGAGTGTACTTAACTTGCCCAGTGTAAGTTCCAGCAGGTTGAGTCTTACTGATGTAGGCTTGGTAAGTAGTGGTAAGAGTGGTTCCTTCGGCATTGGTGCCGGTATCGGTGGCTGATGTGCGGTAGGCGACTTTTTCGTAGTCGTCTGGGACTGCTTGGAAGGTGGAGTAGTCAGGATCTCCTTGTTCTTTTAGTGAGTCTTCGGTACTGCCGGCGATGATGATGGGGTAAGTTGGAGTGGGGGAGGTGAGTTTGGTTAGCTTCATAGCCCATTTAGAATCATTTCCAGTGATTGCTGTGCCGGTTGTTATGTCATATGTACTGCCTAATGTAGAATTAGTTAGTACATTCTTCCCTTCTTCATTGTCTGTATAGCCTATGGCATAGATAGCAAAGCCTTCGTTGTCATTACAGAAAGCTTTTAGTGTAGTTTCGCCAATGGCGGAGTTGTATTGGCCATTGTTGATATTGGCATTATGGGTATTCATGCCAGTACCGCTGAGAGTACAAGAGACTGGGACAGTGATGTTGATTTGATCTACGACGGAAGTGTCATCATCGGCGGAGACAATGGAGGAGGTCAGAATAGTACAAGCGAGAATGGTGAGACTTGCTAGGCTTAGTGGAGCTAGCGTTGTTTTATTCATATTCATTATATGACCTTTCATTAATTTAATAATAGCATAATCGTTATGTTAATACTAGCCCCCCCTCCGCGAAGATATCAAGCAAAACACAACACGATTCTTCGCTATTCTATGGTCTGATTAGGGGCTATCTTTAATTAACCTCTAATGTGTGGTATAATAGGCTTATGAAAATAATTACCACGCCAGATGCAAGGCTCAGGGAGAAGTCGGAGAAAGTGCGCGAAATCGATGATGAGATTCGCGACATTATTGCTGATATGCGGAAATTGTCGCTGGACTGGGAGAAGGAACACCCCTATGAGCTCTCAGCGGCAATGGCGGCCCCACAGATGGGAGTGAATAAGCGCATTATCATCATTCGCGATGATATGGAAGATAAATCGAAGGCTACCTTTACGGCCCTTATCAATCCAGAGATAATTCGGGCCGAGGGTAAGATTAAGACTGATTATGAGGGATGCCTCTCGGTACCATCGGTTTATGGTATGGTTCCCCGGGCGACTAAGGTACGGGTGAAGGCTCGCCTTGAGGATGGCACAGAGGTCAGGATTAAGGCGACAGATGAGCTGGCACGAACGCTTCTGCATGAGATTGACCACCTGGATGGAATCTTGTTTATAGATCATATCAGGGGAGTGAAAGATGCATTTTACGAAATGAATAGTAAAGGCGATTTGATCCCGGTGGATTATGATGAGAAAATCGCAAACAACACTAGGCTATGGGGTGAGGAATGCAGAAAGTAATCTTCTTCGGAAATGGCCCCTTAGCGGAATATGCATTAGCAGTCATAGAGCGAGAGTGCCAAGTGATTTTTCATGCGCGGACTCGTGATGATTTAGAAACAGCAAAGAGGCTTAAACAAGAAAATCCTGAAGCACATGGAGTGTTGGCCTCATTTGGGGTAATCATTAAATCTGACGTGCTGGATTTGTTCGAACCAGAGGGGATTCTTAATATTCATCCTTCTCTACTACCTCTATACAGGGGTGCCTCACCGATAGAATCGGCAATATTAGCAGGAGACTCCGAATTCTCGGTGTCAGTAATGAAACTAGTGAAAGCGATGGACGCAGGCCCGGTTTATTATCAAACAACTTTGTCGGACTTGCCACTTTGTAAAAATAAAATTTACAAAGCATTAGCAGAAACAGGGGCGAAATGGTTGTGCGATAACCTCACAAATTTACCAAAACCATTTTTACAAGACGATTCAAAAGCGACTTTTTGTGGGAAATTTGAGAAAAGTATGGGCGAATTAACCCCCGAGACAGATACGACAGAGAAAACTTTTAGAAAAATCGTAGCCTTTCAGGGCTACCCGAAGCCAAAATATACGTTCTATGGCGTAAAATGCATTGTTTTAGAAGCGCATGTGCTCAAATCGGGCGAGAA
The DNA here is from genome assembly GCA_045660085.1 of Candidatus Nanosyncoccus sp. Taxonomy (GTDB): domain Bacteria; phylum Patescibacteriota; class Saccharimonadia; order Saccharimonadales; family Saccharimonadaceae; genus Nanosyncoccus. The sequence continues at coordinate 480 of JAZRDA010000015.1, read as the reverse complement.
GGCGGATTTAGAAATAGAATGTGCTGACGGGCATACTGTGGCCGTAGAAAAATTGCAGCCCGAAGGCCGCAAAATCATGGATGCAAAAGCATTTTTAAACGGTTACAGACGCTAAGCACCGACGAGTTTCGCGCGATTTTCGCGAATCTCTTCTTTCATTTCATTAATGGTACGCGTAACAATTTCTCGATAATCTGGACGATTTTTTTCAAGCCACTTCGCGGCTTCTTCTTGATCAGTGATCATATCGAATTCGTTAAGTTGGGTTTCGGTGAGCCCCTTAGAAATGCGTTCGCCAATGCGAATCTCAAGTTCTTCTTGAACATAATCTAGGAAGGCTTGTTTTTGATCCTCTGGCATCGCCGAGAGTCCCATTTCTTGTAAAAACTGTTCGTCAAAATCCATTTTTGATTCTCCTTATGGTAATTATAGCATGCAAGAACAATTTAACAAAACTTTTGTAAAGAAGATATTTTATTG
>JAZRDA010000014.1:0-72665 GCA_045660085.1 Candidatus Nanosyncoccus sp. | reverse complement strand
TGCTCTATGTCTAGTACAACTGATACTGCTCATACAGCAGAAGTCCCTAATGGTATAGATTCCCGTGGACAAGATTATTATCCTGATGGTATTGGACAAACTACACTTAAAGTCTATTGTAATGATAATGAAGGATTCTCTGTCTATGCAGTAGGATATAGTGATGATACATTAGGAAATACATATCTAAGAGACAGCACATTAGGACAAACCAGTGATATTCTAACTAGTACTACCTTTACTGGTAATACTTCAGCCTGGGCGATGAAGATTGGTGTAACATCTGGTACTTATACTCCTATCATTGCTGGAAGTACTGGAGACTCAGAAAAACAATCCGGTGATACTGACTATAGTGACTGGGCAGCAGTACCATCTACCTATACTAGAGTATCTTATCGTAACTCTGGCACTGATGTAGATAATAATAGTATCTATACAGAAGGATCTAGTGTTACTACTACCTATGCTGTCTACATTAGCCCTACTCAGAAATCTGGTACATACATTGGACAAGTTAAATACACTCTACTTCATCCAGCTTCTGAAGAACCATTAAGACCACAACCTTCTACTGCAGGATATATTAATTACTATGCTAATGCTAAAACTGCTGAAGGTACGATGGGAAGGCAAGCGGCTACTGACGGCAGTACTAAGACATTGTTCGCTTCCAATTTTTCGCGTGAAGGCTATGGCTTCGCAGGCTGGAGTGATGCTTATGATTATGAAACTAATCCTAATGCTCACTTCTATGGGCCAAATGAAGACATCACAGTCCCTACTGGTACTACGGCTAACGGACTAGCTCTATATGCTGTCTGGATTAAATCAGCTGGCAATCTCCAGGACTCAAGTAAAGTCGCTGAACTTTGTGGTACTAATGGTAGTTTAATTGCTGCTACCTACAACGATGAAGGCGACCAAGACGAATCCACTTGGTCCATTACTGCAAATCTATCCAGTATCTCAGCTTTGACTGATACACGAGATAACCAGACTTATGCCATCGCCAAACTCACTGATGGCAACTGCTGGATGATAGAAAACTTGAGAATTGCTGATACCCACCAGGAAGGAGTAAACACTGTACCTACTACTCTTACCACAGCTAATACCAATAATCCATTAAATGATAACGACCCAACTAATCCTACTGTCATACTAAAGCATAACTATACTGATACGCAAACTTTCACTAATCTCTCAGCTACTTCAAGTGTAGCCTACAATGCCGATAGTGCTCCAGAAGGCTGGTGCCAAGCTAACACTGCTGCTTGTGATGACCAGTCTAGACTCAGGACTGATAATACTACTAGTAGGGCCTCATACACCAATACCCAAACCATGTCTACCGGTGCAAATCTATACTCGTATGGCAACTACTACAACTGGTATTCTGCTACAGCTGGTAGGGGAACCTATAGTAAATCCAGTGGTAATACGGAGGGAGATCTCTGTCCGAATGGTTGGCACCTACCTACTGGTACCGGATCTGGTGAATTCGGTGCACTTAGTAACAGCCTTGGTGGTTTGCAAAATAATGGTGCAGCTCAAGAAATGACTAGCTTAACTTCTCCAACTGTAGCTATAATGCTTAAGAGAATTCGTCATTTCCCGAATAATCTTCTCTACTCGGGCTACGTGAATGGCGCCTCCATTAGCAATCGTGGTAGCGTCGGACGCTATTGGTCGTCTACGGCGTACACTAATAACCACGCCTACACCCTGTACTTCACCTCTTCTAGCATCTACCCAGGTACAAGCGGCATCAACAAGTATTACGGTTTGGCGGCCCGCTGTATAGCTAGTGCGCAGTAGTTTTAGCGTAGTTCGGATCAAACGAAGTCCAATTAAAGCCTTCGATAAGGAGTGTAGGTTTGGGATAAGGATTAGTGAAATTGCCGGTTTAAAATAATGCAAAGATAGTGTATAATGGCTATATCATGTTAGATATAAAATTTATTCGAGAAAATTTGGATTTGGTAGAGAAATCTACGAGAGAAAAGGGGTATAAAACAAACATTGGTGATATTCTGAAGCTTGATGATGAGCGTAAGAAGGTGCTGATTGAGGTGGAGACACTACGTAAGGAGCGTAATGAAATCGCAGCGAAGATGAAAGGTGGCAAGCCGGCGGCAGAGCTGATTGAGCGCGGTAAGGCGATTAAGGAAGAGCTGACGGAGAAAGAAAGCGCGCTTTCATCTGCCGAATCTAGGTTAAATGAAGCCCTGAAGACGGTGCCTAATATTATTTTCGATGACGTGCCGCTAGGGGGTGAAGAATGCTCAGTAGAGGTGAAGAAATGGGGTGAACATCACAAGACTGGTGTGGACCATCTGGATTATGCGGTGAGTCGGGATTGGCTGGATTTTGAAAGGGGAGCGAAGGTCGCGGGGGCGAAGTTCTACTACCTGAAGGGTGGTTTGGCTCTGCTTGAGAATGCGCTGTTGCAGTATGGGCTATCGAAAGTACTTGAGCATGGCTTTACCTTCATGACGGTGCCGGATATGGTGTGTGGTAGAGTACTGGAGGGGTGTGGATTCAATCCGCGAAGCTCGGAGCAGTCGGATGAGTATTATATTGAAGGCGAAGATTTAGCCTTAATCGCGACGGCCGAAATGTCACTTACGGGTTACCATATGGATGAGATTATTGATGAGGATAAGCTGCCGCTATTCTATGCAGGGTATTCGCCGTGTTTTCGTAAGGAAGCAGGGGCAGCTGGTAAGTATACGAGAGGGTTATTTAGAGTACATCAGTTTAATAAGCTAGAGATGTATGCTTTCTGTTTGCCGGAGCAGAGTAAGGAGATTCATGAGAAGATTCTGACGATTGAGGAAGAGATTTGGCAAGAGCTGGGGGTGCCGTACCATATTATTAATATAGCGGCGGGGGATCTCGGGGCGCCAGCGGCGAAGAAGTATGACATGGAATACTGGTCGCCGGTGAATCAGAAATATCAGGAGATTACTTCGTGTTCCAACTGTACTGATTTCCAGGCTCGGTCGGTGAACTGCAGGGTGAGGCGTAAGGATGGTACGATTGAGTTCGTACATACTCTGAACGGGACGGCTATTTCATTAGCGCGGGCTTTGGTGGTGATACTGGAAAACTATGCCGTAGAAGGTGGGAAACTAAAAGTGCCGAAAGTTTTGCAGCCGTATCTAGGTGGCAAAGAAGAATTATGAAAGGAATAAAATGATAGAAAAAATCGATATTACTGGTAATGGTTACAGGATAGAAGAGCCGTTTAAGAAGTATGCTGAGAAAAGAATCGGCAAGCTGGATAGATACATGCCGAGGGGCTACAAGAAGGACATTGTCTGTAAAGTAGTAGTGGCGGAAATCGGGAAAAGCAAGAATAGCGACAAGTACGAGATTTCGGCAGCAATGGAGATTCCTGGTGGCAAGGTAATCGCAGCGCGGGATGAATGTACTAACGTATTTGCGGGGGTGGATTTAGTGGAGGCGAAGCTGCTTGGTCAGATTCGTAGATATAAATTAGAGGTGCAGCCACATCGCCAGAAAAGAGGATTAAAAGGTCTCTTTATTAAGAGAAAATAATGTGGTAAAATAGGGGGAAATTGGAGTTAATATGGCACGAAAAGAAAAGAAACCGACAGACAAGTTGGCAGATAAGACTGCACTTACGAAATTCTTACAAGGGGTGTTTGGTGATGCCCAGAAGAAGACCTTAAAGAGGCTCTGGAAGCGAGCGCAAGAGATTACTAAGCTAGAGCCTAAATATGAGGCGATGAGCGATGAAGATTTGCAAGCTCAGACTGATATTTTTCGGGCGAAGATCGATAAAGCTCTTAAGACCGCAAGAGCCGAGCAGGGTATTAATAAGACCGGCAAGAAGCGTGCCCCGATTGATGATAAGAAGATTTTGAATGATTTACTACCTGATGCTTTCGCGGTAGCTAGGGAGGCGGCGAAGCGTACGATAGGGCTTAGGCCATACGATGTGCAGCTGATTGGTGGTATGGTGCTACATGAAGGTGCGGTAGCCGAGATGAAGACTGGTGAAGGTAAGACTCTTGTGGCCATGCTCCCGGCTTATCTTAATGGGTTGACTGGGCGTGGCGTGCATGTAGTGACCGTGAACGATTACCTGGCGCAGCGTGATGCGGGATGGAACGGGCCGATTTATGACTATTTGGGATTATCGGTAGGTGTGATTATCAATGAGGCTTCGTTTATTTATGATAGTGATTATGAGAATGAGGGGCATGATGATGAGAGGTTTTTGCATCTGAAACCCTGTACACGTAAGGAAGCTTATAATGCGGATATTACCTATGGTACCAATAATGAGTTCGGGTTTGACTATCTGCGTGATAACATGACGAGCGAGGTGCAGTACCTGCGCCAGCGGGAGTTGAATTTTGCGATCGTGGATGAGGTGGATTCGATCTTGATTGATGAGGCGAGGACACCGCTGATTATCAGTGCGCCGGCAGGAGACAATCCGGAGAGCTATTATCAATTTGCGAAGGTGGCGGCGAGGCTGACACCGGAAGATTATATTTTCGACGAGAAGAGGCGTTCGGTGACTTTGACGGATAAGGGGATTGAGAAGGTTCAGGAGATACTGGGAGTCGACAATCTATATTCGACGAAGAATACGAGACTGGTCTATCATTTGGAGCAGGCAATCCGGGCCGAAGTTATCTTCAAGCGTGATAAGGATTACGTGGTAACAAATTCTGGCGAAGTGATTATTGTGGACGAGCACACTGGTCGTTTGATGCAGGGGCGGCGCTATAATGAGGGATTACATCAGGCGATTGAGGCGAAGGAAGGTGTGGTGGTAAAGCAAGAATCGATGACACTGGCCACGATTTCGTTCCAGAATTTCTTTAGGTTATATAAGAAGTTATCCGGTATGACGGGTACGGCTTTCACGGAGGCGGAAGAATTCCAGCAGATTTATGCGCTGGACGTAGTGCAGATACCACCGAATAAACCGATTATTCGTGTGGATAAGGATGATTTAATTTATAAGACGAAGGCTGGTAAGCTGAAGGCGATTGCGGATGAAATTGCGAAATATCATAAGAAGGGTCAGCCGGTATTGGTTGGCTCTGGGTCGATTGCCAATAACGAAGAGATCGCGAGATACCTAGACCAGTATAATTTGCCGTATGAAATATTGAATGCGAAGAACAATGAGCGTGAAGCGGCGATTATTGCGAAGGCAGGCGAGAAGGGTGCGATTACGCTAGCTACTAACATGGCGGGGCGTGGTACGGATATTAAGCTCGGTGAGGGCGTACGTGAACTAGGCGGGCTAGTGGTGATTGGTTCGGAGAGGCATGATTCCAGGCGAGTAGACAATCAGCTAAGAGGTCGTGGCGGTCGTCAGGGCGATCCTGGCACGACACAGTTCTTTGTTAGCTGTGAAGACGATTTGATGCGAATTTTCCAGGGTGATAGAGTAAAGACGTTAATGACGAGACTAGGTGTGGATGAGGATACGCCGATTCAGACTAAAGCGATCTCGAAGACTCTTGAAGCAGCCCAGAAGAGAATCGAAGGATTTAACTTTGATTCACGTAAGAATGTGGTGCAGTATGATAACGTGATCAATCGGCACCGCAAGGTTGTGTATATGATGCGCCGGAAGATTCTGGAGGGTGACGATATTTATCCGGAGATTCAGAGATTGATGCGTGACGAAGTGAAGATGCTGACTGAATTCTCATCGAGGGTGAATAAGAATTTTGACGAAGAATTTAAGGCGGTGTTTGATTTTGACGATGACCTAATTCATGGTATTGGGCTGAAGCGCAAGGAGAAGGAGCGTGAGAAATTGGCGCTCGAGGCGGTCGAAGAGGCTTACAGCAAGAAGGAAGACGAGTTCGGGTCGGAGACCATGCGTAAAGTGGAGCGCGAAGTGTATCTTAAAGTCCTAGATACTCTGTGGATGCAACATCTTGAGAATATGCAGCACCTGCGCGAGGGGATTCATTGGCGCTCAGTAGGGCAGAGAGACCCGCTAGTAGAGTACCGCTCGGAATCCCAGAAGCTGTTCGATGGACTACAGAGAAACTTGCGTGAAGAAGTACTGAAGATTTTGCTCACGATTACTCCGGCTGAAGCTGCGGCTGATAATGCAATGGATGGCGAGGAATACGAATCCGAGCTGACTAAGATGGCTGAGGCTCAGACTGAGCGAGGTGTTAACGAAATATCTAAGGGCGAGAAGAACTTGGACGATGAATTTAGGAAGTCTGCTCCAAAGCGTACTGCGGTAAAGAGTAAGAAGAAGAAAGCTAAATCGAAGAAGAAAAAATCTAACCATAAGAAACGATAGTTTCTTCATGGATGGCGGTGGAATAATAGATGAAACATTCAGTTGAAGAGATAACGCTTAAAAATGGTGCAAAGGGGCTTCTAATAGATGTTCCTGGTGCAAGTGTGATGTCGACTAGGATTCAGTTCCGGGCCGGAATGATGTATGCCAAGAATAAAGATGTTTATGAGATACCACACTTAGTGGAACATTTGGCCTTCGGTGCGAATGCGAAATTTAAGGATGAGCAGGCTTTCGAGGCGGAGTTTACGAAGAATGGTGCCTATCATAATGCCTGGACATCGGATATTTCGGTATGCTACGAGACGGAATGTGCGGATTTCGAGTGGGAGAGGATAATGGATTTGCAACAAGTCTCGATCGCGGAGCCGAGATTTAACGAGGAGGAGCTACGTTCGGAGAAAGCCAATGTGAAGTCGGAACTAACTGGCTACATGAATGATTATTATAGATTATTGTGGCCGCGGGTGCAGCAGGCGGTAGGCGAGGATATTTTAGATTTGCCGGAGAGAATCAAGACTATTAGTAATATAGAGCTAAAGGATATTCGGGAACACTACAGGCGCACGCATACGGCGAAGAATATGATGTTTATCATTGCTGGTAAGATACGTGGGCGCAAACATAAAATCATTAAGACTTTAAACGATTGGAAGCTAAGAGAAGGGGAGAAATTTGAGATTCCGCTTTCGGATCTACATTCGTCTGATGCAGTGTCAATCAGGCGAAAAGATGCCTCGAATATTACCTTCGGCTTTTCCTTGGTAACGCCTAGACATTTGGAGCCGAGCGAGGTCTTTGCGATGAATTGTCTTAACCATATTCTAAACGGTACAATGAATTCGAAAATATTCGGAGCCGCAAGGAAACGAGGATTGGTATATGGAATGGGGTCGTCGGTGGCATCGAATGCGCATAATTCGTATTGGGATTTCGACGGGGAAGTGAACGTAGAGAATGCCGAGGCGCTGTTCGAACTAATCCAGACTGAACTAATGAAAACATTAAATGGTGAAATCCTGGACATGGATTTTCTAGCGGCGAAATCGTATGCGCTGGGTAGATTCCAGATGGGGGCACAAACGGTGGGGCAGATTGCGGATTATTATGCAGATAGTTACTTTACCAACGAGACGATTGAGCGCTATGACGATATGCCGAATCTAATCAAGGGGATTGATAAGTTCAAGATGATTGAGCTAGCACGAGAATTTGCGGGGTCAGGAATTAAGGGTTTTGCAGCAGTGTCATCGGTGGAAAAAGCGGTGATAAATGAGCTGGAAAATAGATTGAATTTCTAATTGGTTTGGTTTGTTCAATGTCTACAAATTAGCAATTAGAGATTTGTATTGGCTACCTCGATCGTAGACATTCTCAAACATGTCGAAGGATGCGGCGGAAGGTGACATTAAGACGATGGCAGGTTTGAGTCTTTCGGCTGACTCACGAGCTTTATTAACAGCTTCTTGTAGAGACTCTGCGACTATAAATCTATTATCCTGATGTTTTGCGGCTAGAGCGTGCCCGGATTCGCCGATTAGAACGATGGATTTGACCTGGGGGGCTTGCAAGATTTCGTAGATTTCGGGCAAATCTTGATTGTCGGTCTTATCGCGACCGCCGATAATGACGATGAGATTGTCGTTTGGGAAGGCGTTGACAGCTACTCTAGTGGAAGATGGATTGGTGGAGAAATTGTCATCGTAATATTTAATGCCATTTAGTTCACGTAAGAATTCGAGCCGATGTGGTAGACCTTTGAAACTAGCTAAGCCCTGAATGATTTCGTCTTGGTATTGTTTTAAATATTCATCTGGTGAGATATTTTTATAGCTGGCTACAGCGGCGATAGCAGCCATGGCATTATTTAGATTATGCTCACCGGGAATTTTGACTGCGCTTTTTATGTTTTCGGGTAGATCGAATGGATAGGGGATTTTCTGGGCTGGACTTTTGTCTGCGATCTTGACGGATTCGGGGTTCTTACTATAGTAAATTAGGTAATCATCTGGAGTTTGATAACGACAGATGTTGGTTTTAGCACTAATGTAATCATCATAGCTGTTATGGACGTTTAAGTGGTCGGGTTCGATGGTCCCGACTACGGCGATATGGGGGGACTTTTCCAAATCCCAGAGCTGGAAGCTGGATAATTCATAGACTATAACCGAGTTTTCCTTGAGGTCGTCTAGGCTATCGATGGCAGGCTCGCCGATGTTGCCAACGAGACGAACATCTTGGTGGTCGGCATCGAGCAGGGATTTAATGAATGAGCAGGTGGTACCTTTACCCTTGGTGGCGGTAACACCGATGATGGGGCAGGGGCAATGGTCGAAGAAATACTTCGTAACTGAGGTTTCGTTCTTCAAATGAAAAGGCGAGACGGAGGGACTACGAAAAACATAATCAAACGATGAGAAATCTTCTTTTTTAAGTTCGTTTGGATTGAAGTTCTCGTAAATGCGACACTCGAGGTTATCGTAGCGTTTTTTGAAGTAGGCCTCTACGGATTTCCCTTCTTTGCCGTAGCCAAGTAATAGTATTTTCATAACTATAATTATAATACATTTTTTAAATCTTGGACCCTTTTAGCGATGCCAGCGTTCCCGTCGATGAGTTTAGAGTTCGGAAAGAATGACTGGATTTGGTCCTTGATAAGTGAGTAGTGTGTGCAGCCGATAACGATGATATCTGGCGTTTGGTCAATGTCTTCAAATAATGTCGTGAGATAGTTTGTGATTGGCTCGAGATTGTGTGACGGATAGTTTTTCTCAATTGAATCAGCGAGCCCCGGGCAGGCGAGTAGCTTAATAGTTTGATTTGATTTTTGGTTTTTCTTGAGGAGATAACGAAGTCGCTCGGATCTAATGGTGCCTGGAGTGGCCATAACCAAGATGTTCTTAGCGCCGGACTGAACAGCGAGTTTGATGGCAGGCTCGGTGCCGACGAATTGTAGTTCCGGAAACTTCTTCCTTAAGTAAGAGATACACTTTGTCGTGGCGGTATTACAGGCAACGACGATGATTTTAGCACCCCATTTCTGGAGCGTTTCGACATTTTTAGTGACAATTTGTCGCAACTCTCTGTCGGACTTTTCGCCGTATGGGCAGTTTTTGGAGTCGGCGATATATTTGTAGTCTTCGTCTGGAAGGATTTCTTGGATAGCATTTAGGATGGTGGTTCCGCCAATACCGGAGTCAAATAAACCAATTTTCATGAAATAATCTTACTATGGATTGGGAATAAAAGCAATTTCGGGACTATAGTGATGCTTCTATAAATGGTTAAATTATGTATTTTTAATGATTTTGCGGGCCTCAGAAACAGAGTGGGTTTCCATGAGTTTGGCGCGAAGCTCTTTGGCGCCTGGAAAATTATTGACGTAGATTTTGAAAAAATGCTTCAAAGGTTCATATGATAACGATATACGACCTTCGCAATATTTCGGAAGCTTCGCGATGCGATAATAAATTTTATCACATCGCTTCGCCCCTGCGGCGGCAAAATCAAAGATTTTGCCTTTATGTTCCTCAATATTTGCGAAGGTCGTATATTTTTCATATAAATCTAAATGTAGTTTCAAGAGTTCCATCAATTCTTCCCGAGTAGGGATGTGATCGGTGAAGCAATATGGGTTTTGAAAGACACCGCGGCCAATCATGAAGCCGTCAACCTCGGGGTATTGTTGGTGTAACTCTAGGGCGTGAGCGTGATCTCTTATATCGCCATTGATGATTAATTTGGTCTCGGGACTAATTTCGTCACGGAGCTTGATAATATCTGGAATAAGTTCGTAGTGTGCGGGAACTTTACTCATCTCCTTCTTAGTGCGAAGGTGCACGGTAAGGGCGGCTGGGTGTTCGGCGAGGAGGATCGAGAGCCAGGTCTTGTATTCATTAAGGTCTGACCAGCCGAGGCGGGTTTTGATTGATACTGGCAATTCGGTACTTTTGTGCGCATTACGGAAACACTCTACGGCGAGTTCTGGGGTCTTAATCATAGCGGCACCACCACCAGCTTTATTGACGTGCTTATCGGGACAACCAAAATTGAGGTCTACCCCTGAAAAACCGAGCGATGAAAGCGCGGATGAAACTTCCGAGAAATGGTCTGGATTTTTGCCCCAAATCTGAGCGATAATCGGTGGATCAGTGGGGGCGATTTGGAGCCTCTCTAGGGCGTTCGCGCGACCTTTTTCGGAAGCATAACTTGACACGTTGGTAAATTCCGTGAAAAATAAATCTGGACGGCCAGCACTGGCAATAACTTGACGAAACAAAATATCCGTCACGCCTTCCATAGGCGCCAGAATTAAAAATGGTTTAGGTAATTGTTGCCAAATATTCATAAGTCTGATATATTAAATATGGGGTTGACGTATGAATTGGTGTGCGTTAGAATAATAGTAGGTTTTGTTGATTACTCTTGCGTTTAGCAGGGGTAATTTTCAGTTTGATTGTAACTTTTATGTTTTCAACCTCAACTTCCATAAACCTCCTTTCTTCATATCGCTCTTAATTGTTAAAGTGTCAACCCCATGGGAAGATACTACTATATTCCCCGTGTAAAAACAACCCCCCTCGAAACCACTATATTAAAAATAATGTTATAATTAAATTGCTCACATTACACTTCGGTCACTGATGTTGAGAAAAGTTAAAAGGTTGCGACTGTTTGTCATTTGCAGGCGTAGCTATGAGCCAATAAAGTAGCGGCTCACATAAATGACTCTAATAAATTTAATTTAAAGGAGTCTTTATGAAAAACTTTAACAAAAACAACCAAGAACGGGTCGAGGTAATGGCTCTGTTTGGGTATGAGATGACACCGTGTCAGCCACTAACTTTTAGGCGACGTGGGGAATCTGAAACCGAAATAACAGAGCTTCTCCGTACACAAATACGTTTTGTGGGTGGAGTGGCACTTCATATTTTCGACATCTTGGTTGGCCGGGAGCAAATGCGCCTAGAGTTTAACTCGCGCGATCTTACCTGGCACATTCTTTAGGCCTTGAACTCTTTTCCGGAGGAAAAGAGTTTAGCAGAAAAGGCCAGTAAGAAAATCAAGTCGGAAGTGAATTCCGACTTGATTTTTATTGATGACTATTTAGTCGCGTTGTGACTAAATAGAATGGTATAATAGTTTTATGCAAGATTTACAGAAAAGATTAGATGTTTTGAGGGAAGATTTTTTGAAGCTATATGAAAGATTGGGGATTGAAGAGAAATTGAAACAAGTTTCTGATTTGGAGAAACAGGTGGCGGAGCCAGAGATTTGGCGGGATGTTAAGAAAGCGACGGAATTAAATCAAGACTTAGCGAAATTGCGAGATGAGACGGAGCCGTTCGTATTGCTTAAGGCGCAGATTGAAGATTTGGGTGAATTGATGGAAATATCGGATGAGAGCATGGAGGACGAGTTTGATGAGCAGATTTTGGCGATGGAGAAGGAACTGGCGGAATTAAAGAAAGCTTTGAGATTTCAGGGTCCATATGATAAGAACGATGCGATTGTTCGGATTACGGCCGGGGCTGGTGGTACCGAGGCGATGGATTGGGCTGGGATGCTCGAGCGAATGTATTTAAGGTTTTTTGAGAAGAATGGGTTTAAGGTTAGTTGTCTTGAGAAGGTTGCTGGAGAAGAAGCTGGGATTAAAACGGTGGTGTATGAGGTCTCCGGTGTGAACGTATACGGGTTTTTGAAGTCTGAGCATGGCGTGCACCGCTTGGTGCGACTTTCGCCGTTTAATGCGAATAATTTGAGGCAGACTTCATTTGCGCTGGTGGAAATTTTACCGGTGATTAAGACATCGGATGAGGTGGTAATCGATGAGAAAGATCTTAGGATTGACGTATATCATAGTGGTGGACATGGTGGGCAGGGAGTCAATACGACTGATTCGGCGGTGAGGATTACGCACTTACCAACCAATACGGTGGTGGCGATTCAGAACGAGCGGAGTCAGCACCAGAATAAAGAAAAAGCGATGGAGATTTTGAGGGGGAAATTGGCGCAAATGCAGATGGAACAGCATGTGGCGACGATTGAAGAACTGCGGGCGGGGGAATCGGCCGGATGGGGACAGCAGATTCGAAATTACGTACTACAACCATATAAATTAGTGAAGGATACGCGCACGGGGTATGAAGAGACCGACCCGGAAGCAGTACTAGATGGGAAGATCGATGGGTTTATTGACAGCTATCTAGAAACGATGGTTTAAATTTTGTCAAAATTAGGGGTTGGCAAGGGGGTAAATTCGTGATATAATGTGGTGGTTACCTAGACACAAGGTGAGGTCCGTGACTATAACAAGCGGAAACCGGCCTAAAAGTCTAGTTTTAATAGTGCAGTTTTACCTGTTGTACAGAGGTAAAACTCCTTAGGAGCGCTTATAGGGCGCGTGGAGTAAAAAGTAATAAAAGAAAGGAATAGAATGCAAGTCATTCTCGGCACCAAAATTGGTATGACCCAGATCATCGGTGATGATGGTATTGTGACTCCTGTTACAATTCTGCAAGCCGGTCCGTGCACGGTGACTCAGATAAAGACCGTCGATCATGATGGTTATAATGCTGTGCAAGTGGGCTACGGTCAGGGTAAGAATCTGAGCAAGTCGGTTTCCGGTCACGTGAAAAAGACCGGTGAAAATATTAATCCTAAAGTCCTAAGGGAATTCAGAGTTTCGGAGATTCCAGAAGGTATGAAGCTAGGTGATAGCCTCACGGTCGAAAGCTTTAAGTTAGGTGATAAGGTCGCAGTGACTGGTACTAGCAAGGGTAAAGGTTATGCTGGTACGGTGAAGCGCCATAATTTTAATGAATCACGCAATACTCACGGTTTCAAGGGAGATATTCGTAAGGTTGGTTCAATCGGTTCGATGTATCCACAGAAAGTCTGGAAAGGCAAGAAGATGCCTGGTCGGATGGGTCACGATACAGTGACGGTGAAGAACCTGGTGGTATCCTACATTGACGTTGAGAAGAATTTGATTGGACTGAAAGGCGCAGTGCCTGGTCCAAACAAAGGTATCGTAAGTGTGGAGGGAAAGGAGTAATATGGCTACTTTGAATAAAGATATTTTCGGGTTGACCGTAGAAAATCATGAACTCGTCAAGCTCGCTTATGATTCTTATCTTGCTAACTCACGAAGCTCCCACGCTAAAACTTTGAAGCGTGGTGAAGTAAGTGGTGGTGGCAAGAAACCATGGAGACAAAAAGGTACCGGTAGAGCTCGTTTTGGTTCGACTCGTAACCCAATTTGGCGTCATGGTGGTGTAGCATTTGGCCGCACTGGTGAGGAAAATTTCACTAAGAAATTGGCCAAGTCGTCGAAGTTACTCGCCGTAAGGCAGGCACTTTCGATGAAGAATGCTGATAAAGCGGTATTTGTACTTGACAAGACTGTGAAACTAGATGGTAAGACTAAGACAGCTGCGAAGGTTCTGAAGGACATGAAACTTGAAGGCAAGAATGTCTTAGCTGTAGCTAACGAGAAGACTCCTGAAGTTCTACGTTCGACCAATAATTTACCAAATGTAAAATTAGTGCGTGCTACGTATTTAAATGTCTTTGATATTTTAAATGCAGATGCGATCGTATTCTCAGAATCAGCTCTTAAAGCGACTGAAGAGTGGCTACTAGGAAAGGAAAAGTAAGATGGCAAAGAATGATAATACCAATATTCAGCTCCATCTGATTGAACCTCGAGCTACTGAGAAGAGTTATTTGGAGCAAACTAACCGGATTTACGTTTTTCCAGTTAAGAAAACCATGGGTAAGCAAGAAATTGCTAAAATGGTTGAGAAAGAGTTTAACGTCACAGTAACTGATGTCAGAACTCTGATTCGTGACGGTAAGAAAACTAAATTTAGCAAGGGTAAGCATGCTTATCCAGGTATTACTCACCGTCAGGATAAAAAATTTGCTTACGTAAGATTAAAGCAGGGCGATTCGATCAAGGTATTTGATGAGCCCGAAAGTGAAACCAGCGCAAAGGAAGCCAAAAAAGCTGATAAAGTAGCTAAGAAGGCGGACAAGAATGCAGGGAAGGAGAATAAATAATGACAATTAAGGCTTACCGCCCAGTCACGCCGGCGCAAAGGCAGAAGACTACACAGGATTTTGATCAGATTACGACCAAGAAGCCAATGAAGTCTTTGACCCTTGCCAAGAGACAGCAGGCGGGTAAAAACAATCAGGGTCGTATCACGGTACGACATCGTGGTGGCGGCGTAAAACGCCA
This sequence comes from Candidatus Nanosyncoccus sp., assembly GCA_045660085.1. Classification (GTDB taxonomy): domain Bacteria; phylum Patescibacteriota; class Saccharimonadia; order Saccharimonadales; family Saccharimonadaceae; genus Nanosyncoccus. The sequence continues at coordinate 58,098 of JAZRDA010000014.1, read as the reverse complement.
TTACCGAATTTTGACTTACAAATTACCGGAAAATTTGACTTTTACGGTTGAAGAGATTGAGTACGATCCAAATCGTTCGGCTCGAATTGCAAGAGTTAAGGACGAAAATGGTACATATTACTATGTGCTTGCTGATACCAAGATGGTAAAAGGGACTACTTTTAAGACTGGTAAAGAGATAGAAGTCGAAGAATCAAGCAGAATGCCACTTGAAAATATTCCAGTGGGTACGTTCGTGTACGCAGTGGAGCTTACTCCTGGTAAGGGTGCACAAATGGTGCGCGCGGCAGGAGCTTCGGCGCAGCTAATGGCTAAAGAAGATGGCTATGCTACACTTAGGATGCCATCTGGTGAAGTACGTAAGGTGCTAAGCGAGTGCGAGGCATCGATTGGTACAGTTTCGAATTTGCAACATCAGAATGTAAAGATTGGAGCGGCGGGTCGTCGTCGTCGCAAGGGTATTCGTCCGACCGTACGTGGTGTCGTGATGAATGCTACGGATCACCCACACGGTGGTGGTGACGGTGGTCGTCACGGTTCTGGTAAAGCTCCGCGTACTCCGTGGGGTCAGCTCACGCTTGGTTACAGAACTCGTCACAATAAGAAAACCAATAAAATGATCGTGCGCAGTCGCCACGAAGGAAAGAGGAAATAATGTCTAGGAGTCTTAAGAAGGGTCCATTTGTGGACTTCAAACTCGCAAAGAAGATTGCCGCACTTTCCAGCGAAGATCGCACCATTGTGAAGACTTGGGCAAGACAATCAACTATTTCCCCTGAAATGGTTGGCCGAACAATTGCTGTGCACAACGGTAAGGTTCATGTCCCGGTGTTCGTATCGGAAAACATGGTGGGTCATAAGCTTGGTGAATTTGCGCCAACTCGTAAATTTAAACGCCATGGTGGTAAGAAGGCGGCCGAAGCTGCTGCAGCTGAGAAAGGAGCTAACTAATTATGGCGGAAACGTATTTTGCACATGCATATGAGAAAGGTATCGATTCTCAGCCGAGAAAGACCAGCATTGTAGCATCTCTCGTGAGAGATCGCTATGTGGCTGATGCCGTGGTGATTTTGGAAAATACACCAAGGCGTGCTGCAAGGGCAGTGTTAAAGGCTGTAGAGTCAGCGAATGCTAATTTATTGAATAACACTAAGGTTTCGATTGATCCGAAAAGTATCAGGATTGCTCGGATTTTTGTCACAAGTGGCACTAGGATGCGCAGATACAAGCCAGCTTCACGCGGGCGTGCGCTTCCATACGAGAAGATTAGTAGTAATATATTCGTCGAGGTCGCAGGCGAAGAAAAAGTAAAGAAAACTGCTGGAAAGGCCGAAGCTAGCCCTAAAGCAGGAGCGAAGAAGGAGAAAAAGTAATATGGGTCAGAAGGTTAATCCCATCTCTTACCGTCTCCAGGTCAGCAAAGATTGGTCTTCGAAGTGGTTTACTCGAAAATCAGACTTTCGCCATTGGCTAGTGGAAGACGTCAAGATTCGCAAATTTATTGAGGACAGATATAAATCTCGTCCAACAATTGCGCGAATCGGTATAGAGCGTTCGGCAAATCTTACTACGATTACGATTTTGACAGCTAAGGCTGGTAGCGTGATTGGTAAGCAGGGTGCCGGAATTAATGAGCTAAAAAAAGAGCTCGAAAAGATGATCGAAGGGCCGATTCGTATTAATGTCGAGGAGGTTAAGAAGCCGGAACTGAATGCAAAATTAGTTGCAGAAAACATTGGTTTCCAACTTGGCAAGCGTATGAATTTTCGCCGTGCGGTCAAGATGGCTCTACAATCTACGATGAATGCTGGAGCTAAAGGTGTTCGTATCGAGGTTTCTGGACGTCTAAACGGCGCCGAGATGAGTCGTCGCGAAAAATTTATTGAAGGTTCAGTGCCGCTACATACTTTGCGTGCTGACATTGATTTTTACTGTCATCACGCTCCGACGATTGCCGGAATTGTGGGTGTAAAGGTTTGGATCTATAAGGGGGAGAAATAAGATGGCAATTTTACTTCCAAGAAAGACTGCTCACCGCAAGGTGCGCAAAGGTAAGAACGAGGGTGTAGCTACGCGTTGCAACACGGTGGCTTTTGGTGATTATGGTTTGATGTCGCTTGATAACGAACGTGTCACTTCAAAGCAAATCGAGGCCGCACGTCAGGCGATTACCCGTTTCATTAAGCGTGGTGGTAAAATTTGGATTCGAATTTTCCCACATACACCGGTTACCAAGAAACCACTTGACGTGAAAATGGGTTCTGGTAAAGGTGAACCACAGTTCTTTGTAGCTAAAGTAAAAGCTGGTACTGTGATGTTTGAGATTGCAGACGTGACCGATGAACAGGCAAAGGAAGCCCTAAGGCTTGCTTCGCATAAGTTGCCGGTGAAATGCAAAATAATTAAGAAAGAGGAGTTTTAAAATGGCACACACTTTAATTGGTATTGTGACTAGTGAAAAGCGCGATAAGACCATTACCGTCTCTATCGTGAGTAGGGAAACTCATCCACTCTATCGTAAGCAATATACGAAGACTCGTAAATACACTGCGCATGACGAAAAGAACGAGGCTCATGAGGGTGATAAAGTGCAAATTGCAATGACTCGTCCGATATCTAAGACTAAGGCTTATACTTTAGTCAAGGTACTCGAGCGTTCTCGTGGTAAGGTTGAACTAAAAGACGATGTGAATGAGGTTGAGTTGCCGGAAAAAGTAGGCGCAGATAAGATTGCCGAAGCTAAGAAAGCTGAAGAATCGAAGCGAGCCGAAAAATCAGAACCGGCTAAAGAAGGGGAGGAAGCATAATGATACAGCAAGAAACAAGATTAAAAGTAGCTGACAACAGTGGCGCCAAGGAACTTGGAGTGATTCGAGTGCTAGGTGGTACTCATGCTCGCTATGCCAAGGTTGGCGACGTGGTCACTTGCTCAGTGAAGGATGCGACACCGACTGGTGGCGTGAAGAAGAAAGCTGTGGTTCGTGCGGTGATCGTCAGGACTGTAGCTCCGATTCGTCGTCCGGATGGCTCGACGATTCGCTTTGACGAAAACGCCGCAGTGCTCGTAAACGAAGACAAGACTCCTAGGGGTACTCGTGTATTTGGTCCGATTCCTAGGGAAATACGTGATGCTGGATTTACTAAGATTATCAGCTTGGCACCGGAGGTACTCTAATGAAAAGTTTGAAGATTGGAGATAAGGTTGCGGTGATCGCTGGCAGTCACAAAGGCGAGACTGCTAAGATCGTGAAAATTGATCGCAAAGCTGGTAAAGCATGCTTAGAAGGTATCAATATAATCGAACGTCATGTCAAGAAGTCATATTTGAACCCGACTGGCGGTAAGAAGACAGTTCACATCGGTATCGATTTATCTAATTTGAAGCTGGTCGAGGCTTCAAAATACGTGAAGTCGGCTGTGAAAAAAGTTGACAACGACAAAAAGGATAAGAAAGCTAAGAAAGGAGCTAAGTAATGGCGGAAAAGAAAACGGCTGCTACGAAAAAGGCCGTAAAGCCGGCTGCTAAGACTGAAAAACCGGCTGTTAAGACCGAAAAGCCAGCTGCAAAATCAGCTAAAACCGTAGCACAACCACGTCTTAAAGCTCTTTATAATAATGAATTTAAGGCGAAACTTCAGAAGGAACTGGGATTAAAGAACATCAATCAGGTTCCAAAACTAGAAAAGGTTGTAGTTTCCTCTGGAGTTGGTAAGAAACGTGAAGACAAGCGCTTCACCGAGACGGTGGCATTGACACTGGCTAAGATTACGGGTCAGGCAGCTACGTCTAGATTGGCAAAGAAATCAATTGCGACATTTAAGATTCGAAAAGGCATGGGTGCACCAGTTGGATACCTCACGACTCTTCGAAATGATAAGATGTATGAGTTTGTCGATCGTTTAATTAATATTGCTTTACCACACGTGCGTGATTTTCACGGCGTTTCACGTAAGGCTTTTGATGCGCAGGGCAATTACAACTTAGGGCTAAGGGAGCAGACGGTGTTTCCAGAGATTACTTTTGAGGATGCATCGGTCCTACATGGTCTTGAAGTAACGTTTATAATTAAAAATGGCTCAAAGGAAGGAAGTCTAAAATTGCTAGAACTATTCGGAATGCCGTTTGAGAAGGAGACAAAGTAACATGGCAAAGAAATCTGCAGTTCTCCGCGATGAAAAACGGCAAAAGATGTATAACAAGTATAAAGAAAAACGTGCGGCGTTGAAGATGGCAGGTGACCTTGAAGGTCTACAAAAGCTGCCACGCAATTCTTCACCGACAAGACTAAAGAATCGTGACATGCTGGACGGTCGTCCACGCGGTTACATGCGTCGATTTGGTCTTTCACGTATTAATTTCCGGGAAAAAGCATCGAAAGGTGAGATTCCTGGCGTAACTAAGAGTAGCTGGTAAGAAAGGAGAAATATGTCAATACAATCTACTGATCAAATTGCCGATCTTATCACGCGAATTCGTAATGCGGTGATAGTAGGCAAAAACGAAATATTAGTTCCGGCTTCTAAGCTTAAGGCTGGTCTGGTGGAAGTTCTAGCTAAGAATGGCTACGTTAAAGGCTTTGAGATTGTGGAAGAAACTCCACGGAAGCTATTACATGTCGTAATTAATGAGCCTGGCATGAACGCTAAGATAAGTGAGATTACCAAGGTGTCTAAGCCAGGGCGAAGAGTATATTCATCGGCAGATGAAATACCTACGATCAAGTCTGGACGAGGTATGGTGATCGTATCTACGTCTAAGGGCTTAATGACTGGACGTGAGGCGAAGAAGAATCGTTTGGGTGGTGAGATACTAGTAAAGGTTTGGTAAAACGAAAATAGCCGGGTTTGGCAGAGCCTAGAAATAGGTTTCTGCCACCCGCTTTTTTGTTTTGCCAATTTTGTCATTACGCTTATCGTTGCCCCTGTTTGACGGGCATGATATAATGGCGACAAATTTGTCATCATAATAACAGAGCGAAGGAGTTATTTTGGGAAAAGTGAAAAAGAATCTGCAAAAATTGATGCGCTTTTTCTTAGCATCATTACTTGCAGTCGGTAGTTTGCCGTTAGATATTATTAGTGTTTATGCGGTGGGCGCTACAGATGCTACGGATTCACCAACTGTTGTGTCTGCTAAGGGTTTAACCGATGTACCTGCGCACGAAAAGAAATTGGTTGACAATGGCGATGGTACATATACGCTTAGCCTTAGTGTTACCGGCAAGGCATCTTCATCGGTTACCCAAGAAGTCACGAAATCTAATGTGATTTTATTGATTGATACATCTAGTAGCATGACAAGAAATCCTGCTACTGGTTATGATGGTAATAGACTTGAGGCTGAAAAGAATGCACTGACTAAAACTAATGGTATTATTGATAAACTCCTCGCTAATAATACTGAAGAAATAAGTGATAATATTGAATTATATGGCATTAATTTCGGGACTGGCGGTACAAGGGCTTGGGATTGGTCAACTAATGGCACGACGATTAAAAATGCTATCAACGGTCTTACTACGAATAGTGGGACAAACTGGGAGGAAGCTTTAAGCTTGGCTAAAGATGCCGCTGACTCTAAACGTGCTGCTGAACCAGACGATAATACCTTCGTGATTCTTTTGACTGATGGTCAACCGACCACCGATCAAACTCGCCCGGAAACTGGTCCTAACAATAGGCACACGGTGAGTACCGACTATGCGACTGAATGGGGTTATGCAAGCGATGATGCTCGCGCCATTGTTGCTGCTGGAAATACTTTTTACGGAGTTTATACGTTTGGACCGACGGAAAGCAGTCCTAATTGTAATACATACAATACCGGCGGTATTACTTGTTTAAAAAGTTTAATTAACTATGCGTATACTGGCACTGGTAATGCCAATTCGGCATTATCATCAGATTACGCTGGATATTTCTATGATGCCACTAATACTCAAGCTCTTATCGATGCGCTCGAGGCTATTGTAGATGAGATATCGTCAAGCGTTGGTTATACTAATATTGTGATGACTGATGGTCTTACGGACCTTACTTCATCGATGAAAGTTGACGGAAAAATTTCTAATCTCACTTATACTCGTAGCGGCGGTAGTTATGGGGATGGCACTGTTTGGACTAATGCGCCGCAGGCGACTACTACTAATGGTAGTATCAATTGGAATCTTGGTTCGACCGTATTAGAAGATGGCGTGACTTATACGGTTTCCTTCTTGGTCTGGCCAAAACAGGAATCATACGACCTTGTTGCTGACCTTAACAATGGTAAAAAGACTTACGATAGCCTCACTGATTCACAAAAGACTTCTATAGTTGAAAATCCAGATGGTTCGTATACTCTAAAGACTAACACCGATTTTCCAACGTTGACCTATTCGACCGTTACTACTACGACGAGTAATGCCGGTACCGAGACCGTAGTTTCTATTCCAACTACTATAGATATTGATAATCCGAAACCGGTTGGACTTAAGAATGAAAAACTCACCCTTAAGAAGATTTGGGAAGATTCTTTGGATCCATCGCAGCGAGAAGAGGTTGAGGAAGTAGTGCTCGATTTTTATAAAGATGGTGCTAAATATGAAAAGGATGTCCATCTCAATGCGAACAATGATTGGGAATTAACCAATTATATTTCCATCGCACCAGGTGTTATGCTAAGCAATGCTTCTCAAAACTATAATGCCTTAAAACCTGGTCATACTGAATACGAGTTTGATGGTAAAACTTATATTATTCTTGAAGAAGGTCACGATTATTATTTCGATGAGCATGATATAAATAACCATTTCGAGTTGACGAACTATGTTTATCATCCAATGATTGTCGACAATGTGTTAAAGAACGTGTTTTTCACTCGCGACGAGGCTGGTAACATTACTAATATTGAAGAATTTAGAGGGATGGATTCGGTTTCCGCTACTAATACTTTGAAGGGCGGTATTAATATCCAGAAAAAAGTGGTCGATGTGGAAGGTAATGAGGTTGACACTGATGATTCGTTTAAAATCACAGCGCATCTTCTTGGTACCGATGGAAAACCATATAAGTATGATTATCGTGTTTATTACGGAGAGAAAAACCCAGAGTATGAATCGCACATTGTGTATAACGACGATGGTTCGATTAGGTATAGCCGTTCTGAACATATCCACGGAACTGGCGACATCGCTGAGACTTTATATATAGGAGATGTTATCCGTGTCGTGAACGTAAATACGGGCGTGCAATACTACGTAGAGGAAGCCGAGAAGAATGGCTATGCTACGAACCCTACTATAACTTATAAGGAAGCGTATGGCACTGGTAGCTTGGTAAATGCTGCTCAGACGGAAGATGGTTATTATGTTGTTTCTGGTAATACGGCTTCTTCTGTTACTGTTATAAATAAATTCCTCGATGAAAAAACTAAGGTTGATTTTGAAAAAACTTGGTATGATGTGGATGGTAATGTACTAAGCGGCAAAACCCTTCCTGGCAGTATTACAATTGAGCTTTTCAAGAAGGGTGCCGATGGTAAAAAAGTTTCGACTGGTCAAACTAAAAAAGTAACCGCTGGTACCGAATGGAAGGGGTCGTTTACCGAACTTCCGAAATACGACAATGGCGTAGCGATTGTATATTCAGTTGAAGAAAGTGCTATTGAAGGTGCTACTTATGACGATCAAAGAGAGGCCTTCTTTGAGTATGATTCTGAGGAAAACAATGGTAAGCATGCTGTGGTTGGTAGATGGACCGTTATGACTCTTGAGGATCTTATTATTAAAAATACTTGGAAGCCGGCTACCGAAAGCGTTACTGGTCGTACTAGCTTTAACATTATAAAGATCGACAAGGACACCAAAGAGCCACTTTCGGGAGCAGTTTTTGAATTGAAACTTAAAGATGGCACTGTCTTTACAGTAACTACTAATTCAGAGGGTAAAGCTGTCTTTAATAATTTGGATTCTGGTGAATATACTTTGAAGGAGACTAATGCGCCAGAAGGTTACAGGTCGATTTCTACTGAGCCGAATATTAACATTACTAAAATCAAGAGGCTTAATTCTATTGATCTTGATAATCTGAAAAATTTTTACGAATATATCTTCTCATTTAGCACTTCGCAGGTGGATGGATATGAATACGATGTTCAGAGCCGCACATTTACAGTCAAGAATGAACCTATTCCTTATAGCAATATCACTGCCGCTAAGATTTGGAATGATGATGATGACCGTGATGGCTTGCGTAAGAATTATGTAAACTATTATGTGGCGGTAAGGAATAATAGTGGTAAGTATGTGGCATATGAAAAACTGGTGCTTGAGGACAAGGATAATTATGAGTTCAAGCATTTGCCATTGAAAACCACGGATGGTGAAGATATTAGCTATGAAATTGTAGAGGCATCTTCTTGTAGTGGCAGTGGAAATTCAATTAAATGTACGGAGTTTAAGAGTGATAATGATTACACCGCGACGGTTGAGAATGGCGTGATTACGAATAAACATATACCAGAATTGATCAATGAGGATGATGATGACCCGGAAAATGATGGAAAGTTGACTGTACAGAAGATTTGGACTGGCGAAGGGAATGAGTTAGTCAGGCCAGCTGCAGTGACAATTGAGCTTCATGCTGAGACTATTAATGATGACGGTGAGATTAAATCGTGGATGGTGGGTCAGCCTGTGATGATTTCTCAGGTAAATGATTGGTCGTATACCTTTGAGGGGTTGTATCGTTATGATAATGGCCTAGAGATTACTTATTCGGTGCAGGAATCGAAATTGGGCGAGACTGCATTTGGTGAAAACGAGAGTACGATTGTGGTCTATGGGGAGGATAATGCAATTGCGGGTAGTTGGACTAGAAGTGTTAGTGGATATGATGTGACTAATAGTTGGAAGAAGGCTACGGATGAGATTAGATATGGTGGTGCCGATAAATTCTATATCAAGAAGGTCGATGAACAGTACAAAGAGATGAAGGGCGTAACGTTCTTGATTGATAAGAAAGAAAAAGTGACGGATGAAGATGGAATGGTTAGCAAGAGTGTACCCGTGTCAACTATTGAAAAGGAAGAGAGTTTTAAATTTGTAATTAGCGAAAAGGAGACTTTGGAAGGTTATGACTTAGTAGAGGGTTCGGCGGCGATAGAGGTAGTTTGCACTAGTGTATTAGCTGATACCGATACGGCGACATTAATAAATACCTACGATAAGACTTGCCTTTTTAATAAAACTGGAAGCGATAAGTATATTTGGAATGATGCTAATAAAACTTTGACAGTAGTAAATAAGCGAAGTTTGGCAGCTTCGCTGAAGATTCGAAAAGAAATATCTGGTATTACGGAGGAGGCATTAATTAGAAATGGATTGATGTTTACTTTGACCGGACCGGAAGATTTTGAAACACAAGAGATAATGTTCAGCGATTTTGAGAGGGGCGAAGATGGCGTGTATGAGTATGCTGTAACTGGTAGAATCCCGACTGGTAAATATACAGTTGTGGAGTCGAATGCTGATTTCGAAGATATGCTTGACTTGACTATTTCGGGCGATAATGACATCGAAAAAACGGTTGGTAAAAATGATAAAGTAGAATTTGTGATTAAGAATAGTTATAAGAAAATTCGCGACGTAGCGCTTGCGGTCGAGAAGGTATGGGATGATAGTGATGACCGGGACGGTATTAGACCGACGGAACTTGCGATTATTCTTCTTAGGAACGGAGAAGAATATAGGACGATTGCGCTTAGCGATAAGAATGAATGGCGTTATGAATGGACAGATTTGCCGAGGGCGGATGAAAATGCTGAATACTATGAGTATAGTGTAATTGAGGAAGATGTAGATGGATATGAATCGGACGGTGGGGTGCTTGATGAGGATGCTGTGTTTGTATTTACCAATACGCATGAACCAGAGCCGCTCGACCCTTGCCTAGATGGTGGAGGTTGTGGTGGACCGATTACGCCGGATACTGGTCTGATTACCAAGGGGCGTGTTGGTAGTGCTACGGTTGGCGTTTCGTTAACACAATATGTAATTGGCGGTATAATGACGGTAATTATGGGGCTATCTATGATTGTACTGTCGCGTAAAAAGATAAAAAAATAATAGAAAATGAAGCAAAGTATTCACCGATTAAGTCGATGAATACTTTGTTGGTGGAAAAGTCTCCTAAATTGCTTATTTAAATTATTGACTTAAGGATTTTGCCAATATATAATCTAAATTAGTAATTGGAGGAAAAAATGGCTAAATATAAAATAGCTCGTGTCTTATCAGCGGCTGCCTTAGTTGCTGGTTCGGGTGTTTTTGCGCCAGCGGTCTGGGCTGACGGCGAGTGCGTGGCGGCTGATCTGGAAGAGTTGGAAACTTGCCTCGCAGATACAGAATCAACATCTGTTACTACGACGGATACAATTGTGGTGTCAGGTGTTCAGAAAACACTATTAATTAATAAAGACATAAATGGCGTAAGTGGCAAAGATTTCATCAATGTCACGGACGGAGCATCGCTTACGTTGCGTGGTAGTGGCACTATCACGGCCGGGCGCTATGGTGCGCGCGTGGATGGTGCGGAGCTAATGATTGACGGTGTGACCATTAGTGCAACTAACCCGACGATGTATGGCGTATATGCCTTGAATAATGGTCGCGTTACGATGGAAAGTGGTCAGGTGGTAGCTGATTATGCAGCTTTTGCTGGTAATAATACTACTGGTGATATGAATTTTTATATTCATGGGGGACAGCTAATCTCCAATAGATATCCGGCAGTTTATATGCCTGGTCAAGTGTTCTTGGAAATGCGCGGTGGGACTTTGTCTGGTGGCATTGCGGCCAGAATGGGTCAGATTACGATTGAGGGGGGTACTATTAATGTGCAGTCAAATCCAGTCGAAGGTGACGGTTTGGATGTAAATTATAATGGTATGCCAAGTATGACGAATGAGGCGATCACTCTAATTGCGGGTTCGTATAGTAGTACTACTACTGACTATGGTAATAGTATGAATGTTTCCATTTCTGGTTATAATACTCGGATTAATGGCGATGTTGTGCTCTACGATTTAGGTAATACTGCAGAAGGTTACGAACAAGAGGTTAATGTTACTATTAGCGAAGGGCTTCTGGGTGGATTTAAGACTAAGTTCACTGAAGAAGAAATTGGTTTTGCTCTGAGAAATGGCTACACTGCAGGCTTAAACAATGATGCTGGCAGGATTAATGTCGAAATCAATGGTGGCGAGTTCATGACTGAGCCGGCCGAGGAAGATCTTATCCCTGGTTATGAGGCAGATTATAATGAGAATACCGGCGCATACGAAGTTTGGCCAAAGCAAATTGATTACAAGGATGATTACCTTGAAGCGCTTTATGGTGACTATGCGGTCTATGTAGATTTCAATAGTGAACTGATTGCAGATCGCAAGGCCGATCTTACAGCGGAGACGATTGATCCAAGTGAACTTAAATTGACCGGTGATGGCGAACTTATAGGCGCAATTGATATTAATATGGTAGATCGGGATGACGTAAGGATAGAAGTAAACGATGTCGATATGAGGGTTTATATCGATATCGATGAAGACACATATAATCAGCTTGCTGAGTATGACAAGATTGAGGTTGTCTACTTTGATGAAGATGGGAATGAGGTTGAGCGGCTTGAAGCTGATTTGAATACCGAAACCTACGGTTATGTGGATCCGATAACTGGCGAGTCAGAAACCTGGTATTTCTACTGGATTGAGTTTAGTACGACACATCTTTCGACTTATGGCGTAGTTGGTGTTAATGAGGAAAGTGAAGAAGCGGCCGAAGAAACTTCTGCACCTGAGACTGGTGTTGTAACAATGGCTGGTGCTTCGGCTATGAATGCAGCAGTTGTCACGGCTGTAGTAATAGGAATTCTTACTTCAGTAGTGAGCTTTGCTTATCTGATTCGTCGTAGATAGTTGCAATCGATAATAGCTAGCATTAGAACCCCCAGATTGTCTGGGGGTTCTGAGGTGTTGTGGTTTTTGCGGCTTAACCTTGCGGCCTCTTGCGGAAAATACTAAAGTGTGATATTATTATAGGTAATATTAACAAAAGGAGACAAATGAGTCGTATCGGAAAACAACCCATCGAGATTCCGGCGGGAGTGACAATCACGGTCGGCGACAGTGAAGTTACTGTTGCGGGCCCGAAGGGTTCACTCGTAGTTCCAGTGCAACCTAGAACTAAGGTTTCTGTTGATGGTGCTACTTTGACCGTCACTCGCGAAGATGACGAGCCAAAGTCTCGTGCCTGGCACGGCTTACAGCGTGCACTTCTAAACAACGCTGTAAAAGGTGTAACTAAAGGTTACGAGAAGAAATTAGAGATTAACGGTGTCGGTTTTCGTCTTTCTGGCGGTGGTCAGGAGATTGAGATGGCACTTGGGTTTTCTCACCCAGTAAAATACAAGGCACCTGAAGGTGTACAACTTGCTACTAACAAGATGGAGATTACGGTATCTGGCATCGACAAGCAGAAAGTTGGTCAGGTTGCCGCAGAGATTCGTGCACTGAAGAAGCCTGAGCCTTATAAGGGTAAAGGTATTAAATATGTCGACGAAGTAATTATTCGTAAGGCAGGAAAGGCGGGTAAGAAATAATGAAAGCTGAATTTAGAGCAAAAAGAACTCGTGCCAAGATTCACGGTACCGCTGACAGGCCGAGGCTCGCTGTGCATTTTTCGAATTTGCACATCGTCGCACAAATAATTGATGATGACAAGAAGGTAACACTTTGCTATGCGACTACGGTTGGCGGCAAAATGACTGGTACCAAGGCGGAAAAAGCTGCCAAGATTGGTGCAGAGATTGCTAAGAAGGCAAAAGCTGCTAAGATTTCCAAGGTAGTTTTCGATCGTGGTTCTAAATTATATGCTGGGCGGATGTCGGCATTTGCTGATGCGGCTCGCAAAGAAGGATTGGAGTTTTAATTATGGCTGATACAGAGAAGAAGGCCCCAAGAGTAATTAATAAGTCCGGCACCCTTAAAATGGAAGACAAGGTTGCCGCGACCAAACAAACTCGTGATATATCTGGTAAGCGGATGGATCGACGTAATCGTCGCGATCGCGTGCGCGCAGATGCGGGCAAGAAAGAATACGATTCAATTACCATTGCAGTGGACCGCGTGTCGAGAACCGTAGCTGGTGGACGTAGAATGCGCTTTAAGGCTTTGGTAGCAATCGGTAATCATAAGAATAAGGTCGGCATTGGTGTTGCTAAGGGTAACGATGTGACGACTGCAGTTTCTAAGGCCGAGCGTAAGGCTAAGAAATCGATGATTGCGTTTAACATGGACAAAGAAACGATCTGCCATGAGACTCGCGTTAAGATAACTGGTGCAGATGTATTGATGAAACCGGCGGCTCCTGGTACGGGTATTATTGCTGGTGGTACAGTGCGCTCGATTATGGGTCTTACTGGGGTGAAGAATCTGATTTCGAAGTCCTTGGGGTCGACCAATAAGGTAAATATCGCCTATGCGGTGATTGAGGGTCTGAAACAACAGACACCTAGAAACGAGTGGGTTGGTAATGAAGGTAAAGTTTTGAAGCCAAAGCTAAAGAAGGTTGCCGCTGAAGAGGCGAAGGAAGTTAAATCCGTGAAGAAGCCAGTGGCCGATAAGGAAGCTGCCACTGAGAAGGCTACCGTTAAGAAAGCTACTGTCAAGAAGGCTACTTCGGCTAAGGAGGCTGCGCCAGCTGAGAAAACTACTTCAGCTAAGAAAGCTACGTCGGCCAAGAAGGCTACCTCGACTAAGAAGTCTACTTCGGCTAAAAAGTTTTCAGAGAAGGAGAGTAAGTAATGAAATACAATGATTTAGAGGTCGTGAAGAATGCTCGCCCGTCGCGTAAGGGTCGTGGTATTTCGGCAGGGCAGGGTAAGACTGCTGGCCGTGGCACCAAGGGCCAAAAAGCTCGTACCGGCCATCGTAAAATGCCAACTGGATTCATGGGCGGTCAGCGTGCTATCATGCAGGCTGTGCCGAAGCTGAAAGGTTTCAAATCTTTACATCCAAAGGCTGAAGTTGTCTATACTGACAGATTAAATGAACTTTCGGGCAAGGTTGATAACTTTGTAATGGCTGAGGCCGCGCTGATTTCTTCGCCTTTTGTTAAGGTGAAGGTGATTACTCGTGGTGAGTTGAAGGCTAAGATTGAACTTGAAACACAATTCGCTTCGAAATCCGCTATTGAGGCAATTAAGAAGGCAGGCGGTTCGTTCAAACAAGTAGCAATCTTAAAGAAACCTGAGAAAAAAGCAGAATAATCCTAAAATAACCCCTGCGGGGGTTATTTTTGTGGTATAATTATATCTAATAACGATTAAGTGGAGATTCTGTATGGACCAAAAAGAGCTAAAAACAAGTCCGAAGCAACGTATTTTTATTGGTTTAATTGCCATAATTATGGTTGGCTCGATTATAGCGAGTTATGCTGCAATTGTTTTAAACGGTGGTATGTCTAGTGCTAACAGTGGCGAGATAGACCAAGCTAAAATTGCCGAATATGAGGAGGCGTACAATGAGAAAGTCAGCGAATTTAGTGCGGCGACGGCGGAAGATTATAATGAATTTATCGCATTTAAGGGGGAGATAAAGGCCTACAATGAGAATTCTGCCAATGAGAATGGGATTCAGAAGCGTGATTTAAAGAAGGGCTCAGGAGAGAAGCTGGCTGAGGGTGATACGAATTATTTGGCTTATTATGTAGGGTGGTGCGCGGATGAGTCGATTTTTGACTCGTCATTCGATGATAATAATAATCCGCAAGCTTTCTCTAAGATACTAGATGCTTCTCTCGGTATGATTGAGGGGTGGAACCTAGGGGTAGAAGGCATGAGGCTGGGCGGAATTCGGGAAATTACGGTTCCAGGGGAGCTTGCTTATGGCGATTCGATGGAGATTTGCGGCGGTATGAATAAACCTCTGAAATTTATCGTGATGGCAGTGGCTAAGGAAGATCCTTTGAAGACCCTGGCAAGTGAATTAGATGAGGCTTATATGAGGCTGCAATATGCGAATTATGGTATTGACTATGACGAGATGATGCAAGGTGACGGTACGGAATAAGCGTTTAATGCGGAATTATGGAATTGAGGTGTTTGGTTTTTGATGATTAGCGAATAATGGTTTGTTTGTTTGTTAGATATGTTACGAAATAGTTGACGGTTTTGCATAAATAGTGTATAATTATGGTTACAGGCATGCCGGGAAGGTGTGCTGAGTAAATTGAAAGGAGGGCTTGCGTATGTTCAAGCTCTTCGGTGTTACAGTGGGCTTCAATGCCTACATGTTTATGATTCCCATGATGCTCCTTTGTGGGGCGTTTCTGGGAAAGAAACTGTCTTCCTTGCGGAAGCGCGAGGAGACAGAATCTGTTGGCATCCGGCAGTTGTATTGCCGGGCCGTCGGTATTCTTAGTTCGATTCAACTCTACGTTGAGTCGGGGACGGGGATCGGCAAGGTAATAAGTGTCCTTGTCCCGTTAGAATACCATATCGAGGGGTTGACGATCCTGGTGTGCTGCGCGGTCGGCGTGATAGCGGCGTGTACTGCCCGTCGAATCGTCGATAAAACAATGAATGACTAGTGCTATTAGCGTAGCGGCGAACAATCCATAGTTATCCCTCGGACACCCCTGATCTTTGTGGTCGGGGGTTGTTTTTTTGAAAACTGATATGCTTTATATTGATGAATTTTATTGTTATACAGTTGACAAAATAACGTAAGTGTGATATAATGTTAGTTACAGTCTTACCTTTGACGGAGGGTGAGGCGAGTATATCAAAATGGAGGGAAATTATGGAACTATTAGTTTTATTTACATGCGTGGCCGCATTTATGATCGGCCTGGCGGTGGATGCCATCGTAAGAAGATGGCGCCGCCGCCGTTGAGGGGGTTTCCTCCTCCCCTGGCTTCGGTCGGGGGAATTTTTTGTTTTGAAAATAGCTGGTTTCTGTAGACGAGTTTAAGAGTACCATAATATTTGCACGAATTCTATGTAAAGGTCGCGAGATGGTATGTGATGGTGGGCAGACACACGGTGGTTGTGAAAAAACATCGCATATGATATAAGAATACTGTGATGATAATTGATAATAAGTTAGGACGGGAGTGATGAAGACATTTTTCTTTTATGATTTAGAGACATCGGGGTTAAAACCGAGAGATGATCGGATAATGCAATTTGCTGGGCAGCGGACCGATATGGAACTAAATCCGGTGGGTGAGCCAGTGAATGTGCTGGTCAAGATGACGAACGATGCCTTGCCGAGTCCGGGTGCGATTAATGTGACTGGTATTACACCTCAGCAAACCCTGATGGATGGAATTAGTGAGGCGGAGTTTTGCAAGTATGTTACTGAAGAAATTTTTGTACCAGATACGATTGCGGTTGGATATAATACGGTAAGATTTGATGATGAATTTATGCGGGCGTGCCTGTGGCGGAACTTCTACGATCCATATGAATGGGAGTGGAAAGATGGACGGAGCCGTTGGGATATCTTGGATGTGGTACGGCTCACTAGGGCACTTAGGCCGGAGGGGATTAACTGGCCGTTTCGGGATGATGGCGCGCCGACGAATAGATTGGAGCTAATTACTAAGCTGAACGGAGTTTCGCATGAGCATGCGCATGATGCATTGTCAGATGTGTATGCGACGATTGCGGTGGCGAAATTGATTCGGGAAAAACAACCGGATTTGTTCAATTATTTATATAGTATACGTGGTAAGAATGACGTGAAAAAACTGGTGAATTTGGAAAATCCGAAGCCGTTTATATATGCAAGTGGGCGATACGCTAATGAATTTAATAAGACGACCGTGGTGTTTCCGATTGCGCCAGGACGAAATGGAAATGTATTAGTATTTGATCTTCGGTACAATATAGATTCTGTCGAATCTATATTCCCAATCGTGAAGGAGCTATGCTATAACAAGTGCCCTGTTGTGGCGCCGCTTGGGGTACTCGATAAGAATGGTGGGTGGGAGAAAATTGGATTAGATAAGGAGACGGTGGAAAAAAACTTACAGTCATTGTTGGCGCATCCGGAGTTTGCGGAGCAAATGCGTGAGGAGTATGAGAACCGACCGGAGTTTCCACCAGCGGAGGAGCCGGAAGGGGCGATATATGATGGGTTTTTAAACGATGCGGATCGGGTGAAGGTCGCTGTGGTTAGAAATGCTGAGCCAAGTAAGCTGGTAGA
This sequence comes from Candidatus Nanosyncoccus sp., assembly GCA_045660085.1. GTDB lineage: Bacteria > Patescibacteriota > Saccharimonadia > Saccharimonadales > Saccharimonadaceae > Nanosyncoccus. Next base: position 40,851 of record JAZRDA010000014.1, on the reverse strand, counting down.
TTTAAATCTTGAATTTGACGACGAAAGATTGCCAGATTTATTATTGCACTATAAGGGGAGAAACTTTCCAGAAACATTGTCGGAATCGGAGACGGAACAATATGAAGATTATCGGAAGAATCGACTAAGTAAGCAGCTGCCTAAATTCATGGCTGAAATAGAGAATGTCCAGGATGACTTCGTAAAACAAGAATTGCTATTATACTTACAGTCGCTAAGTTAATATTTCACAGTCCGGATGGCTTGTTTTAAGGCATTGATGGATTTTTGAAGTTCGATGCCTTCGTGTTCGGACAGTCTGAGATCGAGACGGCGGATAATGCCGGCACGGCCAACTACGGATGGGAAGCCGAAGCTGGTATCGGAGAAGTAATCATAGGATGAGACGGGGAGAACACGCATTTCGTCATTGAAAATACAATTAAGTATTTGTGCAACACAGGTGGCAATACCGTAGTAGGTGGCGCCTTTTTTGTCGATAATGTCGTAGGCTTCGTTGCGGACGAATTCGGAGATGTCTCTGCGTACGCTGGCTGGTAATAGTGTGCTGATTTTTTGGCCACCAATGTCGGCGAGAGACCAGAGTGTAACTTCGGTGTCGCCGTGTTCGCCGATTTGATGAGCATGAACGGATTTCGGATTGACATTGAGGTAGTTTGCAATGCGGGCGCGGAGGCGAGCAGAGTCAAGTAGAGTACCAGAACCAATAACACGTTCGGCGGGAAGGCCAGAAAACTTCATGGTGTAGTATGTTAAAACGTCCATTGGATTGGTGACGACAAGAAAGATGCCATTAAAGCCTGAAGCCATAATTTGCTCAATCATGCCTTTCAAAATATTGGCGTTTTTAGCCAAGAGTTCCATGCGAGTCTCGCCGGGTTTCTGAGCGGCGCCGGCTGTGATTACGACGATATCGCAATCCTTGGCATCCTTATAGGTGCCGTTTTTGATTTTGACAAAGCTTGGAGCAACGGCGAGGGCATCGCGTAAGTCCATAGCTTCGCCTTCGGCATCCTTTGCGATGATGTCGGTTAATATTATTTCGTTCACTGCGGTACGTTGGTTTACCAGCGCAAAAGCGATGGATGCGCCGACGTTGCCAGTACCGACTATCATGATTTTATTGTTATCCATAAGCATATTATAACATGGTTCTAGTTTTTTATTTGAAAGAATGATATATAATATATGGTATGAAGAGAGTAATGGCTATTATTATATTAACTTTAATTTGGCTTATTGGGACTCCGGTGGGCGCCGCGAGTACGGATAATTTTTATTTCAGTGATTTCACTGGAGATTATTATCTTGGGAGTAATGAAGATGGAACTTCTTACCTAAAAGTTCGGGAGAACGTAACTGCGGTTTTTCCTGAATATAATCAGAATAAAGGAATTTGTCGGCAAATACCCTACACAAATCAAGACGGCAATAATCTGGTGCTTCCAAGTTTAACCAGGAATGATATTATTGTCACTAGGAATGGTTTAACTGAGCCGATTTATAGTATTGACAAGATTGACAATTTCTATAACGTTTGTACTGGTAATGACGACTATGTGTTAGGAGCTCAGACTTATACTTTCGAGTATAAATATACTAATGTTGTGACGGAGTTTAATGAAAATGGCAGAATTTTTCAAGAGCTATATTGGGATACGAATGGCAATGGCGCACTACAACGATTTGACAAAGTGACGGCGAGGCTCCATTTTGATAATATGGATGTTTGGACCGGTGAAAGTTGGTGTTATGTTGGTAAATATGGTGAGAGTGGACGAAGTCGCTGCGAAATAACGAAGCTTGATGATGGTGTGCAATTTGTGTCAGTGGATTTGAGTTCGTTTGAAAACCTAACCTTTGATGTCGAGCTGAAGGCGAATAGTTTTAAGTTGCCGGCACTTCGGGAAGATTATACTTATATATGGATTGCGCTTGGTGTCGGGGCGTTTTGCGCAGTGATGATTGGCCTTGCAGTGAAGAAATATCTGTCTACACGTAAGAAAATTTTAGCCTATAAAAACACTTTCGTGAAACCAGAATTTCAACCAAGTAAGGAATATAGCTTGCCGGAAATGACGGAGGTTTTTATAGGTAAGAAGAAGAATTATCGTGTACCGATGTTGCTGGATTTAATAGTGAGGCATAAAATTGAGTTACAGAAAGTCGGCGAGAAATCTTGGAGAAACAATCAGAAATGGAATATCATTGTAAAAAACCTAACCGATGTGACGGAAGAGTATATAGATTTATTAACAATTATAAATGATGGTGGGCGCCCTGAGGTTGGAACTACAATTGCAGTAAGAAATCATACTGCTAATGGTGAGCTAATTGCTCTTAGCAAAGCGATAGAAAAGAAAATAACTGACGATTTAAAACATGATGGGTTAGTGGAGTCTAAGTATGTATTTGGACGTTCTAACAACAGTTCGATTGGTGATATTATTATTCAGGCGGTATTCTTTTCTGCGATTGCTTTATTTGCTGGCGCGTATATAATGAGCTATTTGATTGATATGTTTAATTTGGATCATTCTCTTGGCAGGATACTAGTGTTTCGAGATGGTTTTATGTATGTGGTTATTCCGATGGTAGTTATTACCGTGGTAGTTTGTACATATTTATATAAGACTGCCGGCAAGTATTCTGGCTATACCTTAAACGGCCTTAAGATGTCTAGGTATATGGATGGATTAAAACTATACATCGGAATGGCGGAGGCCGAGAGGATAAGATTCTTGCAAAGTGTAAATGGTGCCGACACCTCGTCGACTGGAATTGTGAAGCTATATGAGAAATTATTACCGTATGCGGCCGTATTTGGACTGGAGGAAAGCTGGCTTAAGGAAATGAAGGAATACTGCGAAGTGAAGGAGATTGAAGAACCAGATTATCTATTGATGGGGTTAGCCATTTCGGATATTACGAGGGGATTAAACAACGTTGCTAGTGTTGCAGCTGCAAGTTCTACGATGTCTAGCTCCGGCGGAGGTTCTTCGTCTGGGTTCTCTGGTGGTGGAGGGGGCGGATTCTCCGGAGGTGGGGGAGGCGGAGGTGGTTTTTCTGGGCGATAGTTTTAAGACGAATTTACTGATTTCATGGTATAATGAGTTTATGATTATAATATATTAAAATAATTGATAAGGAAAATAATATGGATCCAATAAGCAATTCAACACCAACACCTAATCCGTCACCAACGTCTGGACCGTCGCCAGTGCCAAATCCAGTGTCGCCAGTGAATCCCACTCAGCCGATTAATCCTAGTGCATCTGCTTTTGAACCTGCTGCTACGGCTCCGTCGAATGCTCCGGTTAGCCCTGTCCGGCCAACTATTTCCGCTCAACCCACTGCTCCGGTTCGACCAGTTGCTCCAGTGCAGTCTTCGGGTTCCTTTGGACAGCCAGCGGTGATGCCTACACCTCAACCAGTTAGTTCTTCCAATCTCTCGCCCGCGGGCTTCAAGCCTGCAGGTGTGGGTGTGGCGGCTACTGAACCAATTATGATGCCAGAACAACCGAAGGCGCCGGACCCGATTGAAGAAGAATTAAAAGCTCCGATGAAGGCGGCAGCCCCAGCTCCTGGCTCAATCGGCTCGGCTGTGTCTGGTCCTGCTGAAAGTGCAGTCGCACAGGCTCCTGAATCTAATCCTGCTATTAATCCGTTTCAAACTTCGCAGGCTGCGACTAAGGCTACAACGCCTAGTGTGTCGTTCTCTGATCCTGCAATGCAGCCTGATGCGACGAATCCACAACCTCTTAGCACCAAGCCAGCAAAAAAGAAGACTAGTAAGAACACTTTGATAGCTTTAATCGTAGTCGCGGTGATGGTGATAATTGCGTTAGGGGCAGTGTTTGCGATGCAGTTTATGAATTGGCCAGGTTCTGGTGATAACTCTGGTTCGGGTGGCTCTAGCTCGAATTCTTCTAGTAATAGCTCCAGTAGCAATTCTAGCAGCAACTCTAATAGTAATTCCAATAGTAGTTCTTCGCAGAATGGTTCGAGTAGTAATAGTTCGAGCAATGGTTCAAATAGTGGTTCGAGTACGAATGGTGGTAGTACTAGCAGCAATGCAAGTACAGTCGTTTGTGCCGGGAGCTATAATTCTGACACATTGGGAACAGTTTCACGAAGCGTTACTTTCTTGATCGAGGACAATAAACTTTCTAGTGCGACAGTTGAGATAAGTACGACGGATGAAAATGGTGAGACTAAGACTGAGAAGAAAACCATGAGTTCTTCTGAAATCTTTACTGATTCAACTCAATCGGATGAGACATTTGAAGCAGATGGAACCCTCAAGGTTACACTTAGTGAGTTTGTTAAAAAAGCACAAGAATCCTTAAGTAGTGACACTGTTACGTTCACTTGTCTAAGTAAATAGATGTTTTAGTGATTTGAAACAAGCTGTCTATGAATTGGCAGCTTGTTTTGTTTTAATAAATATTGTAAAATATGTTTTATGGAAAAGATATATATTACGACAGCTATACCTTATGTTAATGGAAAACCGCATATTGGGCATGCGATGGATTATTGTTTGGCTGATTGTTATGCGAGATATCAAAGAGCAAAGGGAAATGAGGTGAGGTTTCAGGCGGGGACTGATGAGCATGGTAATAAGATAGCCCAAAAAGCTAAAGAATTAAACGTACCAGTTCAGGAATATGTAGATGAAAATTCTGATAAGTTTAGAACTTTTATAAAAAAACTCAATGTTTCCTATACGGATTTTATAAGAACTACAGATAAGGAGCACGAGAAGCGCGTGCAGGAAATCTGGCGGCGGCTGGGTGATCATATTTATAAGGCTAAATATGAAGGTTGGTATTGCACTGGTTGTGAAAGATATATTACGAAAAAAGAATATGAGGAGACCGGTGGCGTATGTCCTGATCATCAGAAGCCGTACGAGAAATTGGAAGAAGAAAACTATTATTATAGGATTAGCGATTTTAAGGATGAGATTCGCGAGGCGATTGAGTCTGATGAACTTAAAATTTTGCCAGAGTTTCGGAAGAAAGAAATCTTGCGACTTTTGGGTGAATCACCCGATGTCTCCATCTCGAGGCCGGTTTCACAGTTGAATTGGGGCGTGCCAGTGCCGGATGATCCTTCACAGGTTATGTATGTGTGGCTAGATGCGCTTTCGAACTATATAACCGTGTTGGGTTTTCCGGAATCTTTAGATTTTGCTGAATGGTGGCCGGCGGATGCGCAGTTTGTAGGGAAAGATATATTGAGGTTTCATGCAATTATATGGCCAGCAATGCTACTTGGGCTTGGTCTTCCTCTGCCACGAAATCTAGTTTCGCATGGTATGGTGCTTTGTGATGGTCAAAAAATGTCGAAATCCATTGGCAATGTGGTGGACCCAGTGGAAGTGTTAGATAAATATGGGTTAGATGCTTTTAGATATTTCTTCCTAAGACATATTGATACCTTCGCTGATTCGGATTTTACCTGGGAAAAGTTTAGCGATGCCTATAATAATGAGCTGGCTAATGATCTTGGTAATTTGGTGCAGAGGCTGGCGACTTTAGCAGAGAAAAACCAAATAGCATATGACAAAAGAGAAAATAATGGTCTGTCGGATGAATACATTGGTTTGATGGATAACTTTGAGTTCTCGAAAGCCTTCGATTTAGTTTGGGATAAGATCCAAGGTCTAAATAAGCAAATTGACGAAGAAAAACCCTGGAGTTTGGCAAAGAATGGTGAAATAGAAGAATTAAACAAATGCATGAATGATTTGATTGGTGGTTTGCTTAATGCTGCTTACGAATTATCGCCATTCTTACCCGATGCAGCGGAGAAGATAATTGAGGTGTTCGAGGGGCAGATTCATGCACCGAAGACACCGTTGTTCCCGAAGAACTAATATCCATTATTTTTTAGCATTATTATCATATTGTGGCATGATTCCACTATAAAAATAATCCCCTGGCTTTAGGGGATTATTTTGCGGTACTTACTTTAATTATTCTTCGCCAGATAATCTAGATGTAAACTCAGACAGGTAGAACCCTGCGACACCACCAATCATTGGGAAAATGGCGTAGATTGATAGTGCTTGGCAAATACTACCAATTATTTCGCCAAAGTTTTCACCTGAGGTGGGGAAGATCTTGTACATCATGGCAAGGGCTGGATTAAAGATGAAGTTATTGTTTAATCCAAGGAATGCTGCGGAGACAACATAACCTAAGACTATAGCAAGAGCCATCCCGCCGGCTACGACTGCTGCAAATGTAAAGACACTGCGCTTGTACTTGAGTGCACGTGAGAAGAAGAATGAAATAATAATTGCACCAAGTAGCTCAACCATGGTGACAATCCACATTCCGTTCTCGGCAATTGCCGACATAGTTGGAACATCGTAAGCTGATTCGCCGCCAGTTAGATGGAAGGCGTTGAAGATAAGCCAGCCAAGCCAGGCGCCAATTACTTCAGCAATGATGTACATGATACCGCGAATGACAGACATTCTGCGAGTAGCCATCATGCCGACGGTGATAGCCGGATTAAGGCAGGCACCAGAAAAGGCGTAGACGGCAATCAGTACTGCAATGATTGCGAAAGAGTAGGTCGCTGCACTATGGATTCCCATTAGTGAAAGGGAGAAGAACAATAATGCAAGTAGCATGGTTCCAATGATTTCTCCGAGCAGTGCGCCATAGAATTTAGGATTTTTGAAAACTGTCAAGATGCCTTCTTTTTCTTCATATTTGCGAGCGAAGAATCCAGAAAGGAAGGATTTCTTAGCAGAAGAAATCACTTCGTGCTTAGGAGCTTGCTCTGTTTTAGTTTTAGGAGCCTCGAGTTCTGATTTTGTGACAGACTTTACGGCAGTTTTTGGTTTAGTCGATTTAGCCTTCTTGTTGGACTTGTTCGACACTTTCGACTTTTTGGTCGCCATTATTCCTCCTTAAATGATATTTGCCTAAATTATAGCACATTATTATGATATAATAAAAAAGTTATTAATTTATTTAGGAAGAATATGGGTGTAATTGTAAATAAACAAGACGATAAAGATAGCGAATTATCTAAGAGAATCAGTGCAGATCTCAGGGCGCGCGTTGTTAGCAGTGCCGAGGACAAGGATGTGGATCTAGCTGACGATGCTGAATATATGAAGGATTTGAAGAAGACTGGTAAGTTCGGCTGGATTTGGCCAGTACTTATAGTACTAGCGCTGCTATCTTTGATTTCGATAATTTTACTGTAAAGAGTGTTTAGTGTATTTTGTTGATTTATCGTTGTGATTAGATGGTTGTATGACCAAATCATAGCTTGAATAGTAAGCATAAGTAATATATAATAAAAGGCATAATGGACGACAACCTAGGTAGAAACGATCCAAATCGCGCAGTCTTGGAATCTGGAAGAAGAGGGATAAAACCTTCTTTGCTGAAGAGGGAAGGGGATAGTGACGGCTTTTCTCATGCAATAGATGACAACAATAGTAGGGCGAATAATGTCGAGTTGGAGAAATTAAAGAGCGCAGAAGAAAAGATAGACGGTGGGAAAGGGTTCTATAGATCGGGTGAGACTCTAGTTGATGCGCGCGAGGAAGAAGAAAGAGCTGGCGGGTTTTATTCTGGCCACAGTCGTGAGTCGAAGGGTAAGTTTAAAAAGAAAAATGGTTTGTTTTTTAAGAGAACTCCTTCTGGTATTATTGGTATTATTGTTGCGATTTTTGGGTTGGGAACCGTATCCTTTACTGCTATGATTCCTGAGGTTGTCTCGTGGAAAGAAAATCTCGTTTCGCTATTTGGCCAGAATAGTGCCGTAATGAATGTTAGATCTAATTATTTGATGTTTAAGATATTAAGTGGTAATTCGAATACGGTCAAGATGAGTTCTAGCCTTGCGAATAGACTGAAAAAATTTAATATTCATTATGTTGATACTAGTGATGCAGACGGAAGACCATTAAAGATGCTTGTTTATGAAGATTCAAATGGAAGAATGATACCGGTAGTAGCGACTGATGGTGATGTGACAAGAGCTAATGCGCTGGCCAAGTCGGGTGCAGAGGTTGATATTGATGGCAGAAGAGTGAAACTTGCTGATTCGAGCTTAACCTTAACCAATGCAAGAAAAACGAATAGGCAGTTTAGCGCCGACTATGATGCGGCTACCGTATCTTTCACTGGTAAAGTTGCGGGATGGTTTGATAATATGGCCGATATAGTCTTGAAGAGGATTGTGGGGGATAACGCTCGTAAACAGACTGATATTGAGAATAAAACTGAGGAAGGTGTTGATGAATTGTTATATAAGAATAGAAGTAATGGAATAGATGATGATACTGTGAGGGCTTCAAATGGAGAGGAGACGGAAACGGAAGATGGCAGGAAGGTGTTTGGAACGGGTAATGTTGATGTAGACGAAGATGTTGCAGACGGAAAGTCTTATAGGCAACTAGCTGATAGTGATGGTACGTTAAGAACTAATAATCCTAGTGTAGATGCTGTTACTAGTGGGCTTTCTGTGAAGGCACAGAAAGCCGCAATGTTGAGCGGTACAGTGGGTTGTGGTTTCTTGAGAAGTATAGGTTCAATTAGCTCGGCCGTCGGCGCGATGGTTACTCTTAGCCTAAGAAACTATGCATCAATTTATTTAGAAATAGCTGATAAAATAAAAAGCGGCGATGCTGATGAAGTGACGAATCTATCGCTTAATAATTGGAGTGAATCTGTAAAAACGAAGGCTTACGATATTGATGGTAATGAAGTTGAACGCCCAGGTTCGGTTGTTAGCAGTCCAGGTTTTGCTGCAGTTTTTGCTGGAGCGGGTGTTATTAACGAAAATGATCCTAGCGCTCTTTATGTTAATCGGGAATATGCTAATAGAAATGCGCTTCATACACTAGTTAAGGCTGGCTCCCTAGGCGGGATAGAAAATGCGATCATTCTTATGCTTGATGCATCTGGTGGGACTGAAGTTTATAAGGTATGTAATACCTTGCAGGGGGTGGCCGGTGCGGTCGACGGTATTTCGGATGTGGCTTCGGTGTTTACGTTTGGGCTGTTTGGCGGAATTAAAGAAATTGTTATAGGTACGCTGAAAGGGGCTGCACTAGCTGGAAGTATAACTTTAATCACATCTGTGATAACTGCAATTGCGCCAATGGTAGCATCCTGGTTTGCAGATGAACTTAAAAATGCTTTTCTAGGTTTAAATGGTGGATATGCATCGTATGTTGGTGTTCGCAGTATTCTTGATGCTATGCTTCAGGCAAGTACTGGTAGATATGCTAGTAGAGAAAATGCTATTGAGCTTTTTGGACTTACGAAGAATGTGGAGGAGGAATGGGCTGCTTATGAACGAGCAACTTTAAGCCCTTTTGATATTACTAGTAAATATACTTTCTTTGGTAGTTTATTTAATTCAATGATACCGGTTATAAACAGTATGGATAGTGGGATGATTGTATCTACTGCTTCTTCTGTGGCCGATTTGGTCAAATCGTCGACCTTATCATCCATGAGTTCCTATGCGAATGCGGCTGACAACGTTAATAAATATGCGATTTCGCTGGCTAGTGAGGATAATTGTAGCTCTCTAAAATCGGTTGGCGTGGCTGGAGATTTTGCCTGTGGCAAATATTCTGGCGCTTACGTAAATGAACTAACCAGTGTAAGTTATGATGAGATTTATGACAAAATGGTAAAGTATGGGAGTTTTGATGGCTTAGATTCTTATGGTAACCCAAAGATTAAAAACGGTTCAGATTATGCAAAATATGTGATTGCCTGTGTTTCCAGTGATACTCAGCCTGGTACTATGAATGCGGCAGTTGAAGGATATATAGAGGGAGTACAGAAAGGTGTTGCAGGGATCGCGGGTGGTGGTCCGATTGCTAATGGAATAGTGAATTTCGGAGCAAATTTTGTGCCGTTTGAGGGTTTCTTGGATGTGATCGATGCGGCTGAACAAGCGAATAACTTTAAATGGAATAGTGGGGCTGCTTGTACTGGAAACACGGAAAATCAAGATGTAAATGAAATGGTAAAGACTTTTTCAATGTATAATCTGGATCAACGTGTGCTTTATGATATGGAGATTACAGAGTCAAATTCCACTGTAGCATTTTTGGAAGATTATTATAGAGAGAATCCATTGGATAATTCGATTGAGGGGCAGATTGCGCGGGTTTCAGGACTAACGAAAGAGGAGGTTGTGGATACGCTAGCCTTGATCGAGTACTATGATTATATTGCGAATTACAATCCAGGTGAGCGATATGCTTTTGGAGAGACTGAAAATATTGAGAAAAGTATTTTATTGCAATCTAATGATGACGACTCTGCTATCGATGAGACTCCGTTAATTAACGATATTCAATATGCTGATGTGAGAAACCGCAGTTTTGCCGTGTAGAATGCCATTTATTTAGTAGTGATTTTTTTTCGATTTAGGGGTATAATAGGTAGAGTATGGAAGATATTGATAATCTGAAACAAGAATTAAAGAAGATAAATGGTGAGGCGGCGAAGATTCGCGATTTGCCGGTGGAACAAAGGGCGGATTTTGGTAAGAAAATTAATGCTAAGAGACAAGAAATCTTAGCTAAGATTTCGGAAGCAGAGAAAGCTTTGCTGGATTCTGCAGTGGAGCCGCTTGATGTTACAGCTTGGTCCGGAGTCAATGAGCCTTTGCCGGAGTTTTACCCAACTGATATGGGTTCTCTGCATCCTTTAATGTCTGAATTTAATCGTGTGGTTGACATTTATCAAAGAATGGGATTTGATGTGGTGGAAGCAAGGCAGCTAGATGATGAATATCACATGTTCGATTCTTTGAATTTTGCTAAGGAGCATCCGGCGAGAGATGGTTATGATACTTTCCGGACGGAAGAGGGTTTTATTCCACCGGCGCATACTTCTACTATGCAGCATCGTGTCCTAAAAGCATATCGTGATAAATTGAAGAAAGGTCAGACGATTGCAGTGGTAGTGCCAGGGAGAGTATATCGCAACGAAGATGTCGATGCATCGCATGAGCACACCTTCTATCAGTGTGAAGGAGTGTATGTTTCTAAGACGTGCTCTCTAGGTAATATGTTAGGTATTTTAAGGGAGTTCTTTGAGAAATATTACGAACAAAAACTAGAGATTAGGACACAGCCTGGGTATTTTCCATTTACGGAGCCGTCTTTGGAGTTTTTGATTGAGAAGCCAAAATCTCTTGGTGGTAAGAAGGGCGATTATCTGGAGATGCTTGGTTGTGGGATGATTCACCCGAATGTTTTAAAGATGGCTGGGATTGATCCGGAGGAGTATCATGGTTTTGCCTGGGGTGGTGGAATTGATAGATTAGTGATGTTAAGATATGGACTTGATGATATACGTCATTTCGAGAGTGGTAATCTTAAGTTTTTGAGGGAGTTTTAAATGAAAATATCTTTAAATTGGTTAAAAAAGCTTGTAAGGATTCCGGAAGAGGTTTCTAGCGATGAGTTGATTAGACTAATCGGCGCTAGGTTGGTCGAGGTAGAAGGCGTGATAGATGAAACTCACAAATATGACAATATATATATAGTGGGAGTGGAATCTTGTGAAAAAATACCAGATACACATTTGACTGTATGTCAAATAAATGTTGGTCAGAAGGAGCTAGTACAGGTTGTCTGTGGAGCACCAAATGTTCGTGAGGGAATGTTAGCGGTTTGGATTGCGCCGGGCGCAATTGTGCCGGCCTCGGCAAAAGAAGATGCTCCATTTAAGATCGGTAAGCGTAAAATGCAGGGATATGAGTCGTGTGGAATGTTGGCGGGAGCAGATGAGCTGGATTTTGGTGACGATCATAGTGGTATTGTGGAGATTGAGCCGGGGACTGCGAAACCGGGTGATTTACTGGCAGATATTTTTGGGTTAAATGATCTGGTACTTGAAATTGAGAACAAATCACTGACTCATCGGCCGGATTGTTTTGGCATGATTGGATTTGCTAGGGAAGTTGCAGGAATTTTGGGACAAGAGTTTACTAGGCCAGAATTATTGAGTAGTTTGAATCACATGATCCACTTAAAGAAAGCCAGCTCAGCTGTTGGTGATATCACTATTAATATAGAAGATTCAAATATTTGTCAGAGATACTCCGCTGTGGTGATGGAAAAACACGGTGAGTTAAAGAAGAAATACTTGACTTGGAATGATACGATTCTGTCGAAATCTGGCATGAAGCCGATTAGTCCGATTGTGGATGCTACTAATTATTTGATGCTCCTAACTGGACAGCCTTTACATGCGTTTGATTATGACAAATTTGTGGCGGTATCAGATAGTGATAAGGTGAGAATTGATGTGCGCTTGGCGCGTAAAGGTGAAAAGTTGATATTGCTTGATGATGAAGAAATTGAGCTATGCGAGACTGATATTGTGGTTTGTAGTGGTGACACGCCAGTTGCTTTAGCTGGAGCAATGGGTGGTAAATCTACAATGATTGATGAGAATACGCACAATATAATTATCGAAGGGGCGACATTTAGCTTATATAATTTACGCAAAACCCAGATGGTGCACGGGATTTTTTCGGAAGCGATTACGAGATTCACGAAGGGCCAACCCGCTTTTCAAACTAAGACGGTGGCGGAGCTGTGTGCCAATATGTTGTCGGAAGGTTTCCAGGCTGTTAATGTAGTGGATAATTATCCTAAGCCTGAGCAGACGATTGTGGTAAAGATAGAATTAGATGAGATTAATGGTCTGCTTGGTACACATTATGATAAGGATTTAGTTATTTCTACGCTAAGGAATGTGGGGTTTGATGTTAGAAAGTCGCGAGATGTATTTAGTGTTATTGTGCCGGAATGGCGGACGGATATTCATATTAAAGAAGATGTAATTGAGGAAGTGGGGAGGCTGCTTGGGTACGACAATATTGAGCCGGTGTTGCCGCTTCATTCTACAGCCGAGTATAATAATATGTTTGAGCTTAAGAGAAGAATTCAGGCTTTAATGTTGAGGTTGGGGGCGAATGAACTTTTGACCTATAGTTTCGTGAGTGGAAGATTAATTGAAAAAGCGGGGCAGGAGACCAGGAATTCTTATAGAATAATTAATTCAATTTCGCCAGAACTTCAGTATGTGAGGCAATCGATTGTGCCGAGCTTACTTGATAAAGCCTACAAGAATGAGAAGCTGCCAGTCGATCGGTTTGCGATTTATGAGATAAATGAAGTCTATCAGAAAACTTGGGGTTTGAATGATGAAAAGGTTCCAACTGAAAAACTATCTCTTGGCTTCGTAATAGCTGAGAGAAAAGGTTCTGGTACGGCCTTTTATAAAGCGAAGAAATACCTAGCAAGGTTACTAGAAGAGTTCAATATTAAGGCTGATTATTTGCCGCTTGATGGCGCTATGACGGCTGACGAGCTACCGTTTGAACCGAAGCGTTCGGCGCGAGTTTTTGTAAACGGCGAACGTATTGGTGTGGTAGGCGAATTTAAGAATTCGGTGCGAAACGAGTTCAAGTTGGCACCTTATCTAGCTGGTTACGAGATTGATCTAGAGAGCATTCTAAAATTTGCTAATCGCAAGAAGACAATTACCTTTACTGAATATCTTTCTCAGGATTTAACTGTTACGACTTCAGATGCGTATGAAACCATTTTAAAGAAAGTGCAAGCTGATTATCCAAATGGCGTGATAACTCCTGGTGCGATTTACCAAGCGGAAGGTCAGAAGGATAAAAACATCACTTTTCATATTGAAACTCCAATTGAATAAACTTGCCAAAAGTAAACCGTTTGTGCTAATATAGAATCATGATATTGCTTGATTCGGTTACTAAGACGTATCCGGGCGATGATAATCCGGCACTTGATTCGGTTTCACTTCATATTGAGCCAAATGAATTTGTGTTTTTGGTGGGAAAGTCTGGGGCTGGTAAGTCTACTTTGATGAAAATGATTACGAAGGAAGAGAATCCGGACTCTGGTAAGATTATTATCGGTGGTATTGATCTTGATTACGTGAAGAAGCGCCATATTCCTGGTTATCGTAGGCGACTTGGGGTCGTGTTTCAAGACTTTAAGCTGTTGCCGCGACGTACGGTATACGAAAATGTGGCTTTTGCTCTTGAAATTGCCGGTATGAGCGGTAAGGAAATCCGCCGGACTGTACCAAAGGTGCTAGAATTGGTGGACCTATTGGATCAGGCAAAGAAGTTCCCTAATCAGCTTTCTGGTGGTCAGCAGCAAAGAGTGTCTATAGCACGTTCGGTGGCGAGGCAGCCTAAGATATTGATTGCAGATGAGCCGACGGCGAACTTGGACAAACTCACTACTCAGGAAATCATACAACTACTAAAGAAGATTAACGATTTCGGTACTACGATTCTAGTAACTACGCATAATGAAAGTATAGTTAATAATTTACAGAAGCGCGTAGTGACGATGAAAGACGGAAGGATAGTGAGTGACCAGAAGAACAACGGTGTTTATAAACTTGATGAGTCTCCAGTTTCGAACGTAGTAGCTAGGCCGATGCAGGCGCCAGGACATGCTTTGAAACGTCAACCAATCGTGAATGATATGGTGACCACTCGTGTAAAAACTCAACGAAAGAAGGTAGTGTAAAATGGCTGAAAAGGAAGAGGCTAGGCCTGTAAGGGATAAAAAACTGAAGCGGGTGACAAAAAAGAGTCTTCGTGCTATGCAGCGTACGAAGCAACATCATCCAGTGCGGAATGAAGCTAGGATAATTAAATATGGTGCGAAGGGTTTTGGGCGCAATATTTGGTTATCGACGGCAGCTACTGTAGTGATGGCGATAACATTGATTATTCTGTTCGTGACGGTGGTCGCAAGTGTAATATTAACAAGCACGGCCGAAATGATGAAAGATAAGATTGATATTACGATTTACTTGAAGCCAGGACTAAGTGAACAAGTATTATCCGAACTAGAGTCCGAGATTAAAAAAGACCCAAATGTTAAGACAGTAGAAGTATCTAATTCGGAAGAGGAGTACGAGAAATTTTTGAAAGAGAATGAAGATAGTGACGAAATAATAAATGTCCTTGATGACGAAATGAAATCTTTGATGATTGCAAAAATGCAGGGGACGATGCGGATTAAAGTCTACGATGTGGATGATTTATCCAGCATAAAGGCGATCGTGGAGGAGGATGAAGGATTCAAAGAATATGTTGATAAAGAGAAGGCTCCAACTTACGATGTAAACCAAGCGGAAATTGCTACGATTACATCGTGGGCGAGAATAGCAAGGACCGGCGGTATTATTTTAGCTGCGGTGTTCTTGGTTATATCGATCTTGATTATATTCTCGACAATTAGAATGGCAATTTTCTCACGACGTGAGGAGATCTATATGATGAAATTAGTGGGTGCCGAAAAGAGCTTCATCCGTGGACCGTTTTTAATTGAAGCAGAGATTTGTGGGATAATTGCGGGCCTGATTGCGGCGACCGTGTCGTATTTTAGTTTTGAATTTTTGGCGCCGAGGCTTGCGAGCTACGGAATTGATGTTACTTCGATTGTGGAAGTGTTAGAGTCGAATAAGTTGATAATTGTTTACTTGGTATTCATAGGGCTTGGTATCGTGATAGGTAGAGTATCTGCCAGATTGGCTGTTTCAAAGTACTTGAATAAGGCTTAAGGTATGATACAATGAAGTTATGGTAATATTGAAGAATAAAATAATAAAAAGTATATGGTTAATTTTGGTGTTGGTATTGGGATTTATCCAAAGTCCGGTTGGCGTTGGTGCGATTTCAAAGGCTTGTCAGAACTCGGCAGCTTGTCGTGAGGCTGTAGAGAAGGAAAAGGAAGCCACAAAAAATGCAGCAGCAGCTGCAAGTTCTGCAAATGCATATCAGGCGCGCGTGAATGAATTAACGGCGGAGATTGCGAGCAAGGAAGCGGAAATTGTACAAACTGAGGTTGATATTAAGGAACTGATTAAACAGATTGAAATCAAGGAAGCAAAATTACTAGAGGAACAGGAGGCTTTGGCTGAGCTGTTAATTAATATGCATTTCGAGTCTGATTCGGAACCGATTCGGGTCTTGGCTGGAGCCAGTTCAATTTCCGACTTAGCTGAAAAGGCGGCGAGAAATGAAGTCGTGAAAGAGCAAATCAGTATCACGGCAGCAGCTGTGAAGCAAGCCAAGGAGAAGCTTGAGCAGGACAAGGAGGAAGTGGAGGCCTTATTAGAACAGCAAAAGATAGCGCGTGAGACTTTACTTAGTAAAAGAACTGAGCAGGAACGATTGGTGGCAAAATATGAAAATGATGCTGAAGCCTATGCTGAGGAGGCGAAGGCAGCGCAGCTAGCTCAGCGTGAGGCCGAAAAGGCAGAACAGGAAGCGCATCCGGAACTTTATCGAGGTTCAGCGTATTCAGGAGCGAATACTTATCCGTGGCAGGAGGATTGTCCGGGAAGGCAGGATGACTATCTAACTTATTGGGAAGATGTTTATGGTTGGCATAAGATAGGTGGATATGTATGTGAATGTGTGAGCTATGCTGGATGGAAGGCTTATGAATATGTCGGCATTTCGATCGGATGGGGGAATGCTTATTCGTGGGATGATGGAGCAAGGGCGGCTGGGTATGTGGTTGACAAAAATCCTGAGCCGAACACGATTGGTCAAGTTGATGGCTACCCATATGGGCATGTTTTCTGGGTGGAAAGCGTGAATGGGGACGGTTCGATTAACGTGACTGAGTATAATAATGCCTATGCTACTTATCTTTATTCTGGTAGCATGCATTATGGTGATTTTGGTGCGAGAACAATACCGGCGAATGAGGTTTGGCAGTATAATTATATTCACTTGTAATTTTAAAGGTGTGTCGTATAATGATAAACATGAGTGAAAAAGTTGAATGGAATGAGAAAAAAACTAGCCTTGGTAATGCCATAATAATATCGGCCGTAATGTTAGTGGTCGGTTTAATTGTAGGATTTAACTGGGATAATATTTTTGGCGGTTTTGCTCCATATCTGGGGTTATCTAAGCGCCAGAATTCCAGTGTTAATTGGTCATCGCTTGATGAGGTGTATGACAAGTTGGCTGATTCATATAATGGCGAGATAAACGAGAACGATGTGATTGAGGGGGCTAAGAAGGGTTTGGTATCGGCGTTAGGGGATACTTACACAGTCTATATGGGTGCTGATGAGGCAGAGGAGTTTTACGATGATTTGCATGGTAATGTAGGAAGTGGAATTGGGGTCGAGATGGGGCTGCGCGATGGTTATGTTAGAGTTCTAAGGACTTTGCCTGATAATCCGGCGCGCAAGGTTGGGATATTGGCAGGTGATATTATTTATAAAGTTGATGGCGAGGAAGTGTATAATCTTTCGACGGAAGAGATATCTAAGAGGGTGCGAGGTGAGACCGGTACGGAGGTAACTGTAACCGTGGTGCGTGATGGCAAAGAAAAATCGTTTACTATGAAAAGAGAGGCGATTAATAATGTCTCTGCTTATGTGGATTATGATGGTTCGACGGCCATTGTCACGGTGACAAGGTTTGATAATGATACTGGTCTGATGGTGCAGCAGTTTGCAAAAGAATTTACTGATAAAGGCATTAAAAAGGTGATTCTCGACTTGCGTGGGAATGGTGGTGGTTATGTTTCAGCGGCACAGGATTTGCTGAGCCTGTGGCTGGATGGGAACGTTGTTCTTAAGACTAAGTCGAAGCATTATGGTGATACCGAGTCCTATGCCAGTAATGGTAAAGCAATACTGAAAGATATGAAGACCATTGTACTGGTTAATGGTTCGACCGCTTCTGCTTCTGAGATTGTGGCTGGAGCTTTGCAAGATTATGGTAAGGCTACTGTAGTGGGCGAGACTACCTATGGAAAAGGAGTCGTACAACAATTATTTGATTTGTCACAAGGATCCGTAATTAAAATTACGACAGCGGAATGGTTGACACCGAAGGACAGATCAATTAATCTTGAAGGCATCAAACCAGATTATGAAGTGGGGCGTTCCTATGAAGATATTAATGCGATGCGTGATCCGCAACTTGAAAAGGCCAAAGAACTTTAATCCGCATTGTACTATAATATATAGTAGCTATTAAGCGGAGTAAGATGAAATGAAAATCGTAATTGCGACAGCCGTGTATTATCCCCAAGTGAATGGGGTGGCGGTTTTTTCGCATAACTTGGCCGTAGGTCTTTCTAAGAGAGGCCATGATGTGATGGTGATTTGTCCATCGCAGACTGGTAAAAACTACGAAGAAACTATTGATGGGGTGAGGACTGTATACCTCAGATCTGTACAAGCAAAGATATATCATGACCAAATTCATCCTTTGCCAGCAAGGAAGAGCCTTTGGAGAATAAAAGCCCCAAGGCTATTATACAAGCATGGGTTTAGGGTTTCGGTTTTCCCTTATCCCGAAATCAGAAAGGCTCTAGAGGATTTTAAGCCCGACGTAGTTCATGTTCAGGTGTCGGACCCGATTGGGCTTTCGGTAGTTTTTTATGCTAGAAAGCATAATATTCCAGTGGTAACTACTGAACATAATCAGCCTGAGGTTTTGACTGGCTCCATGAAGCTACCATATGCCATTAAGAAGCCTGTAGATATGTTGCTTTCTTCTTATTTTCGCGATAGGCAGAGCAAAAGCGACTTTGTCACAATGCCGACCGAGGAGGCAATTATGCACTTACTGTCGAAACACCCTATCGATATCCCAGTGGCAGCGGTTTCAAACGGAGTCGATTTAAGTCATTTCAGGCCGGGTAAAGCCGACGGTGTTATCTATGAGAAGTATGGAATCCCTAAGGACAAGAAGATTTTACTGTATGTTGGCAGGGTTGATCCAGAGAAGAACGTTGGTCTCGTGATAGAAGCATTCAAGAAAGCGCAGGCGAAATTGCCGAAAACAGAGCTGGTAATTGTGGGGGACGGGGTGGATAAAGCGAGATTGGAAAGATTAGCTTCAGGTTATGATTTAGGTGACTCTGTGAAATTCCTTGGCAGAGTAATGCCGCCAGATTTATATGAGCTATATAAGATAGGTGATGTTTTTGTGACGGCATCTGAGATTGAGACTCAGGGTATTGTGCTAATTGAGGCGGCTGCGACAGGACTACCGTTAATTGCTGTAAATAAGGGTGCCGTGAAGGAAGTCTGCCAAGATGGTCAAAATGGCGTTCTTTGTGAGCCGGGTAATATAGATGAGATAGCTAATGCGATGATTGAAATATTATCTGATGACAAAAAGCTGAAGAGATTTGGAGAGGAATCTTTACAGATTGCACAAGGACACGATTTCGAAAAAACGCTAGACTCATTTATTAACATTTATAATAAAGTCGTAAAAGATAAACAAGAATGTAGGCATTCTTAGAGCTCCATCACATAATTCAATATATCTCGGGAGCTTCGCGATGTGGTAATAAATTTTACCACATCGCTACGCCCCTACGGCGGCAAAATCAAAGATTTTGCCTTTATGTCCCTCGATATTATTGAATTATATGATGGAACCTAGGAATCTCAGAATTTTATTTATCTGAGATTTATGGTATAATTTTTTTATGAAAAGATATAATCCTTTAGAAATTGAAGAAAAATGGCAAAAAAAATGGGAAAAAGAAAAACCATATAAGGCCGAGATCAAGCTTGGTGTCCCTAAGATGTTTCTTGCGGAGATGTTTCCTTATCCATCTGGTGCTGGACTACACGTTGGGCATGTGCGGAATTTTACAATTGTTGATGTACTAACAAGATTTTATGAGCAACAGAGGCTAAATGTCATGCGACCGTTTGGTTATGATACCTTTGGTTTGCCGGCAGAGAATTATGCGATTAAGACCGGCACTGCGCCGCAGGATGTAACTGAGACCAATATCGCGAATTTTCGTAAGCAAGCTAAGAGGTTAGGTTATGCAATTGATTGGGACCGTGAGATTAACACTTCTGATCCTGAGTATTATAAATGGACACAGTGGTGTTTCTTACAGCTCTTCAAAAAGGGATTAGCTTATCAGAAGGAATCATATCAGTGGTGGTGTCCGGTCGACCAGACGGTGCTTGCAAATGAGCAGGTTGAGAATGGGCATTGCTGGCGATGTGGCCATGAGGTTGAAAAGAAGAAAATGAAGCAATGGTTCTTTAAAATTACAGAGTATGCTGATGAATTACTTGAAGATATCGATGCTTTGGATTGGCCAGACAAGATAAAAACGATGCAGAAGAACTGGATTGGGCGAAGTGCAGGCGCAGAAATTGATTTTAAGGTTAAGAATAGCGCATATAATATTACAGTGTTTACGACGAGGCCAGATACGATAAAGGGTGCGACATTCCTTGTAGTTGCACCAGAATATGTGAACTTGGATTTCATCATTTCTGACGATGCGAGGGAAGCGGTAGTGAAGTATTGTGCCGATGCTCTGAAAAAATCTGAAATTGAGAGACAAGAAAATAAGGAAAAGACGGGTGTATTTACAGGAGCATATGCGATTAATCCTGCTACGAAAGAGGAGATACCGATTTGGGTGGCTGATTATGTGCTTTCTGGCTATGGGACTGGGGCGATTATGGCGGTGCCATTTAATGACGAGAGAGATCGTGAATTTGCGGAGAAGTTCGACTTGCCTATAGTTGAGACTGAAATAGTGGAGCGTGATTTATATGGTACGCCGAAGACGACTTATCGGATGCGCGATTGGCTGATTAGTCGTCAAAGATATTGGGGTTGTCCGATTCCGATTGCTTATGACAAGGAGGGTAATCCGCATGCTATTCCGGAGGACCAGTTGCCAGTCGTTTTACCAAAAATTGATGATTATAAACCAGACAAATCTGGTCGTTCGGCACTTGCAAAGGCGAAAGAATGGCTCAAAGTAAAGCTTCCGGTGAAGGATCCAAAAACTGGCAAGACACACTTAGAAGAAATGACGAGGGAGACGGACACTCTTGATGGCTATGCTTGTTCGTCTTGGTATTTATGGCGTTATGCTTCGCCGCACGATGCTGAGCATGCTTGGGATCCGGAAGCGATTTCTTACTGGGAACCGGTAGATTATTATTGTGGTGGTGATCATGCGGTGGCACATTTACTTTACATTAGATTTTGGTGTAAGTTTTTTGCGGATGAAGGATATTTGCCTTTCAGAGAGCCGATTAAGAAGCTACTTTATAACGGATACATCAATGCTCCGGATGGTAAAAAGATGTCGAAATCGAAAGGCAACGTAATTGATCCGCTAGATGTTATTAATGATGGATATGGTGCAGATACTTTACGTGTTTATGAGATGTTTATCGGTCCATATGATCTGGATGCGGCGTGGGATACGCGGTCGGTGGGTGGTGTCTATAGATTTTTAAACAGATGTTATAATCTCTGCTTTGGCGATTCTATCGTATCATCGGAAGATGATTCTGCGAGCGAGAAAAATGCTACCATTCGGAATAAAACCATCAAGAAGGTTACTGAGGATATTCATAAATATAACTTCAATACTGCGGTGGCATCTTTGATGGAGTATGTCAATGAATTATATAAGGAAGGTGCCACTGCTTGCGATTTGATTACTTTGGCGAAACTGTTGAAACCTTTTGCTCCACATCTTGCCTCTGAAATGTTGGAAAAATATGAGGCTGATGATGAATGGCCGAAGTGGGACGAGAAATATTTGACTACGGAAACGGTGGAATTGGTGGTTCAGATTAACGGTAAGCTACGGGCGAAGATAGTTATTGATAAGAGCGATCTGGAAGATGAAGCCAAAGTACTTGACAAAATAGAATCAGACGAAAAAGTTGCCGGCTACATAAAGGGTGGCATTAAGAAAACGATTTTCGTGAAAAAAGCAAATCTGGTAAACCTTGTTGTCTAATGAAATTAGTATTAGTACTTGATAATATTAGATCTTGTTATAATGTGGGGGCGATTCTAAGAACCGCTGAGGGTTTTGGCGTTAATAAGGTAATCTTATCTGGATATACTCCCAGGATTCACGATAAATCACTATTGCCACACTTAAGAGACAAGTTAGACCGCGAGATACACAAAACGGCGCTAGGTGCGGAAGATTTGCTTACGATAGCTTCGTCGGATAATATCAAGGCCGACTTAGTTAAATATAAAAAGACGGGCTGGCAGGTCATCGGTCTTGAGGACAATATCACTACTGATAACCTTTTAAAACTAGGAACAGCGGGCATAGGAAAGAAACTGTCCGACAAAATTGTTTTAATACTAGGAGAAGAGGTAAAAGGAATTGATCGTTCGTTATATGATACCGTTGATTTGTTCCTTGAAATACCGATGAAAGGTAAGAAGGAATCTTTTAATGTTTCCGTAGCGGCCGGTATAGCAATGTATGCTATAATGGAATCATGATAGAGATATATACAACCCCAACTTGTGCATACTGTCACGCCTTAATGGATTGGTTTGATTCTAAGGGAATAAAGTATGTCGAAAAAGATGCTACTGAAGAGCCAGATATTGCTACCGTACCGGTGACGATTATTGGTGATGAAAGAATTGTAGGATTTGATAGGCCAGCTATCAAGAGAGCTCTTGCGAAATTGGAAAAATAGTGATAGAATAAGTAAAATTATCTATTAAACTAAGGAGCAAAATGCCTGAACCTAAAAAACAAAGTAGTCCACGCAAGACTGGGCTGCGGAGGAGTCATCTTAGATTGACTTTGGCTCGGAGAGTAAACAAGACTTCTCCAGTTAAAGCTTTTGAGACTAAGAAGAAGACCCCTAATTTGAAAGTTAAAACTATAAAGAAAAGGAAAGAAAATTAAAAATATGGCAAGTAATCGACATTTAGGTAGAGTGATTGTATTACAGAGTTTGTATGAATATGAACTGAGGACTCTTGCTAGTGACCCGGACGTCGATTTGGACATTATCATCGCTAAGAATATCGAGCCATACGAGAAGGCCCTTGGTGATACTGAATTTGTTTATAATCTAGCTCGTAATGTTGCGAAGAACTTTGAAATGCTAGATAAAACGCTTCAGCCAATGGCACCAGAGTGGCCGATTAGTTCGATATCGGCAATTGATCGAAATGTTCTAAGGATGGGGCTATATGAACTTTCGGAGTGTAGGGATAGTATTCCGCCGAAGGTTGCAATCAATGAAGCTGTAGAGCTTGCTAAAGCTTTTGGTAGTGATAATTCTTCTAAGTTTATCAATGGAGTACTTGGCACTGCCTTTAAGAAGCTTGGTTTAACTGAAGAAACAAATGGAGCAAAGAGTAAATCCGTCAATAGAACCGACGGCAAGGAGAAAGCTTAAGGTTCCTGAGGCTTTGCCAGAGGAACGTATCAAAGAATCTCCCCTTGAGAAAATCAAATCAGCTGTTTTTAGAAAAAAGGCAGCGATTCAGTCGATTGTGCGTGAGCCAACTTCTGGTGGCATTGTTTTTCGATTTACTAAGGATAGGAAAGACATTGAGATCTTACTAATTCAGGATTCGAAGGAGCGCTGGACTATTCCGAAGGGACATATTGAACCAGGCGAGACGGCCAAGATGACTGCAAGGCGCGAGATTGAAGAGGAAACTGGTCTTTCAAACATTTCAATTCTGGCATGGCTTGGAAAAATTCATTTCAAGTATCGTCGAATGGATAAGCTAGTATTAATGACCACTCAGATTTATTTGGTTCAGGCTCTAGATAGTCACGAAATGCCCACGCCAGAGAAGTGGATGAAGGGGATTAGATGGTTTTCTTTTACGGATGCTCTCGAGGCGATTGAATATGACGACATTGAGAAATTAATGTTGATAGCAAAGAAGAAGATTCGGGCGGGAGATTATTAACAATTTATAATAGTTCGTAGGATAAAGGAGGACTATGGATACATCAATGTACCAAGAGTTTGCGAAGGAAAAACTTGGCTTTGAGTTTAAAGATATCAATTTACTAGTGGTTGCGCTTACGCACCGGAGTTATGTAAATGAACATAAGTCGGCGCATGAACACAACGAGAGATTAGAGTTCTTGGGCGATGCAGTACTAGAACTAGTATCGTCGGATTTCTTGTACCGCAATTATGATTATCCCGAAGGAGTGATGACGGCGTTAAGGGCAGCTTTGGTGCGTACCGAATCGATTGGCGATGCGGGAAAAGAATTAGGATATGAGCCGCTAGTTAGATTATCTAAGGGTGAAAAACATGGCTCGGAGAGAGCTCATGATGTGATTCTAGCTGATTGTTTCGAAGCGGTAATTGGTGCGATATATTTGGATCAAGGTTATGAAGCGGCTAAAAGCTTTATCAATAAGCACATCTTGATAAAAATTGATACGATTTTGGAGGAAGGTTTGTGGCGTGATCCGAAATCTTATGTCCAAGAATTAGCTCAGAAGATTGATGGTTTGACACCAGTCTATCGCACTCTGAAGGAAGAGGGTCCGGATCACGATAAGACTTTTACTGTGGGGATTTACGTGGGTAACTCCTTAAAAGGAACCGGTACTGGTCATTCTAAGCAAGAAGCGCAGACGGCGGCAGCGAGGGAAGGCGTAAAATGTTATCGTGCATTAGAGCGTGGTGTGAAGGAAAAGGCTGAATAGTTTGCGGATAGTTTCTGGGGGCGATGGGCTAAACCTTTTATTATTTAAAAAATATGATATAATGGTGAAATTAAAAGTAATAAAGGAGAACAATGCTAGCGATTCGCATGCAACGTAATGGCCGGTCACATTATCCAACGTACCGGATAGTCGTCCAAGAATCACAGTGTCATCCGCTTTCGGGACGTGTGGTTGCTTTGGTCGGCAACTATAACCCGACAACTAAAGCCCTAACTATGGACAAGAAGTTGGTGGAAAAGTATTTATCTAATGGCGCACAACCTTCGTCTAGGGTTGCCTTAATCTTGAAAAAGAATGGCGTGAAGTTACCAAAATGGTATAAAGAGGCACCTGTTAAGAAAGTAGCTGCAAAACATGCTGATAAACTGCGCAAGAATCAGCCAAAGGAAGCGGCATCAGCTGAGGCTTCGACTGAGGCTGTTGAGGCTCCAGCTGCTGAAACACCAACCGAGTCTGCTGAATAATTTAATTCAGCTATTATGCGATTATGTTTTTAAATTATTATTTTTGTGCTATAATTTGCATAACAATAATGTAAATGGAGAAAAACATGGCTACTATTGACCAACAATTCGTAGAATATATCGTTAAAACTTTAGTCAACAATCCTGAAAAGGTAGCAGTAGAGCGCAAAATCGATGAAAAGGGTGTGCTTCTTTCGCTTACAGTTGATCCATCAGATGTGGGAAGGGTGATTGGTAAACGTGGTGTTACCGCTCAAGCAATTAGAGTATTGCTTCGTGCGCTTGGTACAAAACAAGATGCTCGTTACAATCTCAAGATCGTAAATACTGATGAATTTGAAGGTGGTGAGAAGCCTGAGAAGCGAGAAGAAGCAAAGACGGAAGACGATTCGGTGGAAAACAATGCTGCTCCTGAAGAAGAAAGTGATTTGGATGACGATGAAGAGACGAACGAAGAAACTTCAGAATTAGCTGAGAAGACCAGAGCGGAATTAGCCGATCTTGATGACCTAGATATTTAACGGTTATGATGTATGCAAAATCGCAACTTTTAAAGTTGCGATTTTTGTTGCGATAGTTATATACTTTCGTCCGAGTTGGCGGATAAAGATTGTCGAACAAAAAATCCCTCAACGGTGAGGATTTTTTGCCATAGATAAGCTCTCAACTTGATTCTTATGTTGTAAGCGAACTCGCAGTTAGTTAGCTTATGCTTTATTATACACATGTTTTAAGAAAATTCAAGTACTTTTTGCTTGATTTTTAAAAAAGAATATAATATAATCAATGTTAAGAAGTAGTGTGTTTTGTTTTTGTAACTTTATAGAGGCAGCGACTCTTTAGGGGGAAACAAAACAGTAATCTTCGGCGCTGAGACAATTAATACTAACAAAAAGGGAGTTTGTTTTGTTGGATTTGTTGTCAAAAAGATACTAAACACTAATAAAAGAGGTAAAATGGCTAAAAAACCAAAGTCGGGTGAGAGAGTTTTTTTCACCGAGGGAGACCAAGCACTGCCAATTCCTGATTTGACTGCACATCAAAAGGAATCGTGGGCAGACTTTGTCAAAAATGGACTGAGAGAGGTTTTTGAAGAATTGAACCCGATAGATGACTATACGGGACAAAAACTTTCACTCCGTTTTAAAGATTATTATTTTAAAGACCCGAAGGAGACAGAGCGAGAGGCTAAGTACAATCTTGCGACTTACGAGGCACCACTTCATGTCCTGGTCGAGCTTGAAAATAAGACCACTGGGCAGAAGAAGGAACAGGATATTTATTTCGGTGATTATCCGTGGATGACTGAAAGGGCAACTTTCATCATTAATGGTACCGAGCGCGTGATTGTTTCGCAATTAATCCGTTCGGCAGGAGTCTTCTTTAATGCTGAGACGATTGGTTTGAGGCGTTATTATGGGGCTAAGGTGATCCCGGGGCGAGGTGCCTGGCTTGAGTTTGAAACGGCAGCAAACGGTGCGATTTTCGTCAAGATTGATCGTCGTCGTAAGATTCCGGTTACCACGTTCTTGAGAGCGCTCGGGATGACTAAATCTCAAATCATCGATACCTTTAAAGATGTTGACACTGGTGAGCGTAAATATATCGAAGCGACCTTTGAGAAGGACACTACGTCTAATCAAGGTGAAGCTTTGCTTGAGGTGTATCGCAAGCTTCGTCCAGGCGACTTGGCTACCGTTGAAAACGCTAGGTCAATGATTGAGAGAACCTTCTTTGACAAGAAGCGTTATGACTACTCCAGAGTAGGTAGATTCAAAATTAATCGTAGACTAGGTTTTGATACACCAAACGAACCAGAGTTTAGAACTCTGCAAATGGATGACGTGAAGGCTATCGTGGCCGAGATTATTCGTCTTAATAATACTCAGGAAGCTCCAGACGACATCGATTCGCTGTCTAATCGTCGAGTGAAATTGGTGGGTGAATTGGTCCAGAGGCAGTTTAGATTAGGTATGCTGCGTTTGCAACGTAATATATTTGACCGTATGTCAATGGCTAATCCAGAAGACGTAACGCCTTCGCAGCTACTTAACTCAAGGCCAGTAGTTGCAGCGGTGAAGGAATTCTTTGCGACTTCGCAGCTTTCTCAATTAATGGATGAGGTAAACCCGTTCTCTGAGCTTGCACATAAGCGCCGTTTAAGCTCGATGGGTCCTGGTGGTTTGACTCGTGAGAGAGCAGGATTTGATGTACGCGATGCTCATCCGACTCATTATGGCCGTATTTGTACGGTTGAGACTCCGGAAGGTGGTAACGTAGGCCTAGTGCTCAACTTTGCGACGTATGCCAAGATTAATGAATACGGTTTTATTGAAGCTCCATATCTTGTAGTGAAAGATGGTAAAGCAACCAAAGAAGTAGTTTATATGGATGCCGATACGGAGAATGATAAAATTATCGCTGATGCTTCGGTGAAACTTGATAAAGATGGAAGGTTTGTAGAGGATTGGGTATCGGCAAGAGTACATGGTACGCCTGCACAGGTAGAGGCAAAGAGGGTGACTCATATTGATGCTGCGCATAAGGAGATTCTTGGTGTGTCCGCATCGCTGATTCCATTTGTGGAAAAGAACCGGGTTGACCGTTCACTTATGGCCTGCGCCATGCAGAAACAGGCTGTGCCGCTACTGCGCCAAGATAATCCGATTGTCGGGACTGGTATTGAGCGTGAAGTCGCTAAGAACACTTCACAGCTTGTGATGGCTACTGGTAATGGCGTAGTTAAGAAGGCGGATAGTCAGAGCGTAATTGTAACCTATGACAAGGGCGGCGATGTCGAATATAGACTGCAACATTTCGAGAAGACCAATGATGACCGTTGTTATAACCAGCGATGCGTGGTAGCACGTGGCCAGAAGGTTAAGAAAGACGATGCTTTGATTGAGGGGGCTTCGATTAATGATGGCGAGCTAGCCTTGGGGCGAGATTTGTTAGTCGCATTTATGCCATGGCGTGGTTATAACATGGACGATGCGATTGTGATTTCGAATCGCTTAGTAGAAGACGACACCTTGACTTCGATTAATATTAAAGATTTTGATGTTGAGGTGCGTGAGACTAAGCTTGGTCCAGAACAGGTTACGCGTGATATTCCAAATGTGTCTGAACATTCATTAAGACATTTGGGTGAGGATGGTATCGTGACTATTGGTTCTGAGGTTAAGAACGGTGATATCTTAGTAGGTAAGATTACACCGAAAGGCGAGCAGGAGCTAAGCTCAGAAGAGCGACTGCTCCGCGCTATCTTTGGCGAGAAAGCTAAAGATGTCCGCGATACTTCAGTGAGAATGAACGGCTCATCTACTGGTAAAGTAGTTGACGTACGTGTTTACACGAGAGAGCAGGGACACGATCTTAAAGCCGGCGTGATAATGCAAATTAAGATTTTCGTGGCTGAAATGCGTAAGATTGGCGTAGGTGATAAGCTGGCAGGGCGACACGGTAATAAGGGTGTGGTTTCGAGAGTGTTGCCAGTCGAAGATATGCCATTTATGGCTGACGGTACACCGATTGATATTGTTCTGTCGCCAATGGGTGTGCCTTCGCGTATGAATCTGGGACAGTTGTTTGAAACCCACCTTGGTATGGCGGCTAGAGCACTTGGATACAAGGTTGCTACCCCATCGTTTAACGGTGTGCCTGATGAAGTGATTTCGGATGAGCTGGAAAAAGCTGGCTTTGCGCGTGATGGTAGAGTGCAGCTTTACGATGGCTTGACTGGTGAACCGTTTAACGAGAGGACTTCGGTGGGTGTAATGCATATGCTGAAACTTCATCACATGGTGGAGGATAAGATTCATGCTCGTTCGACTGGTCCTTACACGATGGTGACACAGCAGCCGCTTGGTGGTAAAGCACAAAACGGTGGTCAGCGTTTCGGGGAGATGGAAGTCTGGGCACTGGAAGCTTACGGTGCGGCTACTACTTTGCAGGAAATGCTCACGATTAAGTCGGATGATGTCTACGGGCGTGCTAAGGCTTATGAGGCGATTATTAAGCACGAGCCGATCGAAGGGCCGAAGCTACCTGAAGGTTTCAACGTTCTCGTTAAGGAGCTTCAAGGTCTTGGTCTTAAGGTCGACCTACTAGACCATGGTGAAGTTGCTGATGCTGGAGATGTAATAGAAAAGACCTCGAAGGAAATTGAGAAGTCTAAAGATGATCAATCTATATATGATCAACATAAAAAAGATACCGAGCCACAGATTCTGGATCTCGATGAGACCGAAGCTGAAGCGATGATGGCGGAAGAGGGTATCGGAATAACGGAGATTGACGAAAATGACGGTACCGTCGATCTCGGAGAGGAGTTCTAATATGGCGTGGATGGATAATTTTATCAGCGCTTCGGACTTTGACTCAATTCGTTTGTCGGTTGCAAGTCGCGACGATATTCTGAATTGGAGTTATGGTGAAGTAACCAAGCCAGAAACAATCAATTACAGAACCCAGAAGCCTGAGCGTGATGGTTTGTTCTGTGAAAGGATTTTCGGTCCGACTAAGGACATTAATCCGCATGATGCGAAGCTGAAAGGGGTAAGGTCACGCGAAGCTGCAGTGGATAAGGAAGGTAATCTTGTTACTAAGTCGATTACCCGTCGTGAACGGATGGGGCACATTGCGCTTGCGGCGCCAGTGGCACACATTTGGTTTATGCGCGGTATTCCTTCGGCTTTGTCGCTTTTGCTCGACATTACAGTAAAAAACATCGAGAAAGTGGTGTATTTTGCAACTTATCTAATTGTTGATGCGGATACGAAGAAGGTTGAGCAACTACTCGATAAATTGGATGAGCAAACGAATACGGCAAGAGATGCCATTAAGATTCGTTACGAAAAGGCAGCTAAGGAAAAAGGTGCAGATGTAAAAGCTTTAGCCGAAGAACAAACTAAGGAGCTAAACGATTTGCAAGCAGATTATGCATATCGTAAGTCGACCTTGGAGTCCTTCAAGAAGGGCGGTGTAATTACGGAAGTACAATATCGTAATTTACCGGAAGAGTACGAAGATTTAATTACGGTAGAGATGGGTGCTACGGCGATTAAGAAATTACTCGACGAAATTGATCTTGATAAGCTGATTGAAGATTTGCATAAGGAAGAAGAGGAAGCCAAAGGCCAGAAGGAAAAGAAGATTCAGAAGCGCCTAAAGACATTAGAGGGGATGCAGTCTGCTGGTATTAAGCCGGAAGACTTAATTCTGACGGTTGTGCCGGTGATTCCACCTGATCTTCGCCCAATGATTGCTTTGCCTGGTGGTAGATTTGCGACATCCGACTTAAACGATTTGTATCGTAGAGTTATTAACCGCAATAACCGTTTGAAGAAGCTGCTTGATTTGCATGCACCAGAGGTGATTTGCCGCAATGAGATGAGAATGCTGCAAGAGGCAGTCGATTCTTTGATCGACAATTCGGCTTCTCATGGTTCTAAGGGTGCTAATTCGACCAATGGTCGTCGCAAGCTGAAGTCTCTGTCGGATCTATTAAAAGGTAAGCAGGGTCGCTTCCGCCAGAATTTGCTGGGTAAGCGTGTGGATTACTCTGGACGTTCGGTGATTGTGGTGGGGCCGGAACTTAAATTACACGAATGTGGTTTACCAAAGCAAATGGCGCTAGAACTCTTTAAACCGTTTGTAATTTCCTGGCTGATTGGTAATGAATATGCCAACAATATCCGAGCAGCTTCGAGACTGCTTGAGGCTAAGGAAGCTGTAGTCTGGGATGCTCTGGATGAGGTGATTAAGGGTAAGTATGTGCTCTTGAACCGTGCTCCTTCGCTTCACCGTTTATCGGTGCAGGCTTTCCAGCCAAGATTGATTGATGGTAAGGCGATTAAACTACATCCTTTGGTGGCATCTGGCTTTAACGCCGACTATGATGGTGACCAGATGGCAGTACATCTACCACTATCAGATGCTGCTCAGGATGAGGCTCGAGAATTGATGTCAGCTTCGAAAAATCTTTTGAAACCAGCGGACGGTTCTCCAGTGCTCGCGATTTATCAGGATGTGGTGCTCGGTGCTTATTATTTGACTTACGATAAGCCTGGTACTGATACTGATAAACCAAAGGCGTTCTCTTCGGTTTATGAAGCAGAAATGGCCTACGATCAGGGCGTGATTAATTTGCAAACACCGATTCGGGTCTTTGCGAAGAAAGAGATTCGTAATACCACGCTTGGTAGAGTAATCTTTAACGAAATCTTGCCGGCTGATTATCCATATGATAATTCAGTCCAGAACAAGAAGCATCTTTCCAAGGTGATGGCGGACATTTTCGACCTTTATGGTTCGGAGACGATGGTGAAGACGGCTGACGATTTGAAGGACCTAGCTTTCGAATACGAAACTGTGGCTTCGATTTCCACTGCTAAGGATGATTATCCTACTTATAGCGAGATCGATGACTTTATCGCGGAGGGCGATGCGAAGACGGCTCTGATTCAGCAAGATTACAATGATGGTCTGACGACTGACGAAGAGCGCTATAAGTTAACGATTGCTAACTGGCGTGACATTGACAAGAAGATATCCGATTTCTTAGCTGGTAAGCTAAACGAAATGGATACTGATATTGCAGTGATGGTGAACTCTGGTGCTCGTGGTAATATTTCGAACATTAAGCTCGCTTCGGCAGAGATTGGTATCATGGTGGATATTAACAACAATGAAATCGAGCTTCCGGTGAAGTCGTCATATAAGAAGGGTTTAAACACCCTAGAATCATTCATTGCGACTCGAGGTGCACGTCAGGGTCAGGTGTCTACGGCACTTCGCACGGCAGACTCTGGTTATCTGACACGCCGTCTTGTGGATGTTTCTCAAGACGTCTTTACTACAAATGAAGAGGCTGAGGACCCTGGATTCATGGTTTACCGCAATGAGACTGAAGCTTCTGGGATTGAGTTTAGTGCACGGATTGCTGGTCGTTATACGGCAGACGTGGTGCCTGGATATCTGGAAGCAGATGAGCTGATTACTAAGGAGATGGCCGAGCAAATTGAGGCCGATGAAAAGATTGAAGGTGTTAAGATTCAGTCTGTACTTTCGACCAAGGCTGTCAATGGTATTCCACGCAAGGCTTATGGTGTGGATATGGCAACTAGGGAATTAGTAGCGGCGAATGAGCCGGTCGGCGTGATTGCTGCGCAGTCGCTTGGTGAGCCGGGTACGCAGCTAACGCTTGATACTAAACACGGTTCTGGTGTGGCAGGTTCTGGTGCAATCGCAAGAGGTCTTCCACGTGTAGAGGAGCTGCTTGAAGCTCGTACACCAAAAGGTCAAGCTTACGTATCGCCAATTGAGGGTGTAGCAGAAGTGTATGAAGATAATAATCATTATGTCGTACAAATTTCACCACAATCTGGTGCGATTGAGAGGATTGAACTAAATGGTAGAAAGCCTTCGGTAAAAGATGGCGAAAGTGTAAAAGCTGGTGCTATCTTGGTGAGAAAGAGCGGCTCTAGCCCTGCTATTAAGGCACCAAATGATGGTGTGGTAGAGCTAGTAAAAGATGCAATTATCCTTGTATCTGCAGCGGGCGCTCCAATTAAAATTGAAATACCAGGTGATGCCGAGATTGTAGTAAAGTCTAATGATTTAGTAAAGGCTGGTGATAGGCTAACAACTGGTTCTTTGAATCTACAAGATCTTTTGAAGTATAAGGGAATTGAAGCGACTGAGCGCTACATCATGAACGACGTTCTTAATGTGTATGCGGCGCAGGGTCATGAGATTTCACCGAAGCACTTGGAAATTCTGGTTCGCCAAATGTTCTCTAGAGTGCAAGTGGTTGATCCGGGCGATTCTGAGTTTGTTTCTGGTGATATCATCTCTAAGACAGCGGCAAGCCTCACCAATAAGGAACTAGAGGCTGCGGGTAAAGCACCAATGACCTATAATAACTTGCTGCTTGGTATAACGAAAGTCTCAATCTTCACGGATTCGTTCTTGTCGGCGGCATCATTCCAGGATACGACTAGGGTTCTGATTAATGCGGCGATTAATGGACGGGTGGATCATCTACGTGGTCTCAAGGAGAATGTAATTATCGGTCGTAAGATTCCGGTAGGTACTGGTGTAGCGCCTTTGTCGGATTTTGAAGTACCAGATTCGAAAATACCGACTGAGGAAGATCTAGAGAATCTATAAAAAATATCCGAATGGCATCTTTCGGACACGGAGTCGCCGCCGCCCGTCGTTACGGGGGCGGCGCTCCTTCTGTCTCGGTCGTAACCTCCGACAGATTCCTCAATATGCCATTTCGGATATTTTCTTGTTCTTCCAGACTGTTCGCGTAAGGTTTTTTGTTGTATTTTGCTGGTTTATGTGCTATATTCTATATAGTACAAATTCAGAGGTTATTATGCATTTCAAGACTATTTTCAAATCGCTAAAAAATAAAGACATGCTGAAACGAGTAATGATTATACTTGGGATAATTGTTGCTTATCGACTTTTGGCACAGATTCCGGTACCGATGGGCGATGCATCAACATTTAAGGAAGCAGTTTCAAATTTGATGGAGAAATCTGATTTTTCGAGCTTTCTTAACTTAATCTCAGGTGGTGGTCTGGCTTCATTTAGCATTATTCTGGTCGGGCTTTCGCCTTATATTACTGGCTCGATTGTGATTCAGCTTCTAACTAAGGCTATCCCTTCACTTGAAGAATTATCTAATGATGGTGAGACGGGTCGTCGCAAGATTAATCAGTGGACGAGAATGCTGACCGTGCCGCTAGCTATTGTGCAATCTATTGCTTATATATTTATATTGTATCAGTCGACTTTGTCGGCAAATATTGCGAGTGAATTTACTCCGACTTTCGGTGATTGGGCCTTGTCGGTGACGGCAATGACGGCTGGTTCGGTGATATTGATGTGGATGGGCGAATTGATTACTGAGCAAGGGATTGGAAACGGTATTTCTACTTTAATTTTTGCTTCAATTATTTCTCAGTTACCCACCACTATGGCTTCACTTGGGGCGGCATTATTTGATACAGCTCAAGGGAGCTTGAGTTTATTTGGTTGGTTCGAATTACCAGTTAATCCGACGACATTCTGGATTGTGTTAGGATTTGCTATCGCTATGCTAGTGGTGATATATTTCCTGGTGAAGTTGAACGAAGCTCAGAGAATTATAACCGTAAATTATGCGAAGCGAGTGCATGGTAATTCGTCATATGGCGGAATTAAGTCGATTTTGCCAATCAAGCTGATTGCGGCTGGTGTGATTCCGGTGATTTTCGCTACGGCTTTCCTGTCGCTGCCTGCACTGGTGGGTCAGGTGATTATGACTTTCGATGAGGGGAATGAATTCGGAGCAGGATTAGTTTCAATTTTTTCGGCGCCTTCGGCTAACAATTTCGCGACGATGTACCCAGATGGTATTACTGGGAAATGGTTTGTTTATCCGGCGATGTATTTCCTACTAGTCTTCATGTTTACTTATTTCTATACGTCAATCATTTTCAACACGAAGGAGATTGCGGATAATTTGCAGAAGCAGGGTGGATTCATTGAGGGGGTGAGGCCTGGTATTACTACTTCTAAATACTTGTCCAAGGTTGTAAATCACCTAGATTTATTTGGCGCTTTGGCGCTGGGGCTAATTGCGATGTTGCCATTTATTACTGATTACATTTTCATCGTGATTACTGGTGCGCCGATTGGCTTATCAATTTCTGGTACTGGGCTTTTGATTGTGGTAACGGTGGCGTTAGAGAATCTGAGGTCGGTGGATTCTAGAGCTCTAATGATAACTTACGACGATTTTGGTGATGAGCTTAAAGATTGATCTTAGCTGGCGTAGAGTAGCGAAATGGGTCGGGCTAGCCGTCCTGGCTGTGTTGTTTTTGGTTTTTATTATAAGGGTGATAGCATTTGAAAACTATTATTATAATGAAAAAGAAGGTAGCGAAAGGGCGACTACAAGTAATGTTGGAGCAATTCAGCCCGAGGAAGAGCTGATTGAGGAAAAACCAACTGAAGAAGAGGTTTATGAATATGTGGTGGCGGCAGATAGGCCGAGATACATGACGATTGAGGCGCTAGGCATTTATAATGCGAGAGTTTTGCCGATGGGACTGACGGATAATAATGCGCTTGACACGCCACGTAATATTTTCGATGTGGGTTGGTATCAGGAGTCTGGGAAACCAGGTCAGGGAGGGACGATGATTATTGATGGACACAATGGTGGGCCGCACGTGCACGGTGTTTTTAAGGATTTGCCGGAACTTAGTGAGGGGGATATTATTGTGATTGAGCGGGGCGATGGCCTGAAATATTCTTATAAAGTATATGAGAATAAAGAAGTCTTGCTATCTGATGCTGATCGATATATGTCTACGGCGGCTAAATCGCCAATTCCAGGCAAGGAATCCGTTACTTTAATTACTTGTTCAGGCGAATGGTCGCAACAGCGAGGAACTTACCTTTCACGTCAATTTGTGCGCGCAGTAATAATAGAATAATGACTCGATTTAGAATTATAATGTATGGTTCTTTACAATTTACTATTTTCGTGGTAAACTGGAATGGTAATTTATGGCTAGTCAGAAGGAAGTGATTAAACTCACTGGTAGTGTGGTGGAAGCGCTGCCGAATACCCAATTTCGGGTTAAACTCGAGAATGGTCATATTATTGTTGCCCATATGAGCGGTAAAATGCGAAAGAATTATATCCGTCTCGTGCCGGGTGACAGGGTCGAGGTTGAGTTAACCCCTTACGATCTTACAAAGGGTAGAATCAGCTTCAGACTCAAGGATTAATATTAATTGTTGTATTTTTTACAACATTTAATTTGGATACTGTTAAATACTAGTTGCAAAAGTATTTAGCAATAATACTTTATTAAGTGTAGTAGAGATACGACGCTAAAAGGAAAGGATTTTAACACCATGAAAGTACGTGCAAGTGTTAAAAAAATCTCCCCCGATGATATCATCGTGCGCCGGAAGGGTGTGCTTCGAGTCATCAACAAGAAAAAACCTAAGAATAAGCAAAGGCAGGGTTAAATAAATGGCTAGAATAGCTAGTGTTGTGATACCTTCCGAGAAACAAGTGTGGATTGCACTCACTTATGTTTACGGTATTGGTCGCACGACTTCAAAGAAAATCCTTGCGGAGGCTAAAATCGAGCCTACCACTCGGGTGAAAGATCTCACCGAGGCTGAAGAACAGAAAATCAACGACATTATTTCTACGAAATACCACGTTGAAGGCGATCTCAGACGTCTCGTGAGCAACAATATTAAACGATTGAAGGATATCAATTCATATAAGGGTATCCGTCACAAGGCTAAGTTACCAGTTAATGGTCAACGTACTCGTACGAATGCACGTACGCGTAAGGGTAAGGCGATCGCGGTCGGTGGTACACAGCCTAAGGCAGCAAGTAAGACTTAAGGAGAATTATGGCAGAAGAAGTTAAGAATGGAATTGTCGAGACTACTGAAGCTAAGGCTTCTAAGTCAAAACAGAAGAAAATCAAAAGAATCGTTAATGCCGGTTCGGTGCACATCCAATCTACTTTCAACAATACGATTGTAACTGTGACTGATAAGAATGGCGGTGTGCTTGCATCGTCTTCGGCTGGAGCAAATGGCTTCCGTGGTTCAAAGAAAGGTACGGCTTTTGCAGCTGGTGTTGCAGCTGAGAAGGCTCTAGAGACCGCAAAAAAGAACAATGCACTTAATTCTGTGGATGTTTATGTCTCAGGAATAGGGCTTGGTCGCGATGCGGCGATTCGTGCTATTTCCACAGTCGGCATCAAGATTGATGGTATTACCGATGTAACTCCAATTGCTCATGGTGGGGTGAGACCTAAGGGAGAAAGGAAACCATAATGGCAAGAGATAAAGCTCCAATTGTAAAGCAAAGCCGTCGCGAAGGCTTTGCATTGGCACCAAAAGCGCATAAGATTATGGCCAAGAAGTCTGGGATTCCAGGTGAGCATGGCGATACGCGTGTAAGAGGTGGTAGTTTGTATTTGACTCAACTTCGCGAAAAACAAAAAGTACGCCGTATGTATGGCTTACTTGAGAAACAATTTGCTAAGGTGATGCGAGAAGCTCAGAAATCGGAAGGGCTTACTGGTGAGAAGCTACTTGAGTTCCTAGAAAGAAGGGCTGATAACGTTGTCTTCAGAGCTGGATTTGCTCTCACACGTCGCCAAGCTAGGCAGCTTGTTTCACATGGACATTTTCTATTGAACGGTCGTCGAATTGATATTCCATCAATTAGGCTGAACCCGGGTGATGTTCTAGAGGTTCGTCCAAAATCTAGTAAACTAGAATACTTCAAGAATCTTGCGAATATTATCGGAGCGGCGAACGTTACGCCACTTTCCTGGATGAAGGTCGACGCAAAGAAGATGAAAATTGAAGTAACTGGTCTTCCGAAACGCGAAGAAGCGGAAGCTGGTATTAATGAACAATTAATTGTTGAGTATTACTCACGCTAAGGAGAAAGAACATATGACTACTAAAAATATTCATGAGGCTACACTTGCTGAAGTAAAGAAACTGAGCGAGACTAGCGCGGAATTTGTCATTAGACCTTTATATTATGGCTATGGTAATACTTTGGGCAATTCGCTGAGGAGAGTTTTGCTCTCGAGCATCAAGGGTGCTGCAATTACGGCTTTCTCGATTGAGGGTTCGACACACGAATATGCGGCGATTCCTGGTATTCGGGAAGACGTAGTTGATATTATGCTTAATCTGAAGAATATTCGGTTCAAGGCTCACACTGATGCACCAATCGAATTGACTTTGGAGATCAAGGGCGACAAGCAAACTGCCGATAAGAATGGTGACAAAAGAGTAGTAGCTGGCGATATCAAGCTTCCTTCGGAAGTGGAGATTGCCAATCCTAACCAAATCATTTGTCACATTGACGATCCGAAGTTTGTTTTGAAGATGCATTTTATTGTAGAAACTGGTCGTGGGTATCTTACGATTGAGAATTCTAGCGCTGAGCGCGTGCATTCGGATATGATTGCAGTCGATGCGGTCTTTACTCCGGTGTTAAGGGTTCGCTACAAAGTCGAGAATACTCGTGTGGGTCAGGATACTAATTTGCAACAGCTAACACTTACTGTAGATACCGATGGTACGATTACGCCTAAGGATGCATTTGAGGAAGCTGCGGCGATTCTAGTTAATCAATATAAGGCTTTAGCAGGGAGTACTGTGGTCGAATCTACTCCAGCTCCTGGGCTAAATAAAGACGATGATGATTCCGGGCTCAATGTATCAATTGAGGACTTAGAATTATCAGCAAGGACAGCTAATGCTTTGCTTAATAATGATATTAAGACTGTAAGAGACCTAGTGACACTATCAGAGACTGATCTGAGAGAGTTGAAGGGCTTCGGGCAAAAGGCATTAGACGAAGTAAAAGAAAAGTTAACGGAGTTGAATTTTTAATATGCACCGACATGGTATAAAAGGCCGCAAATTTGGCCGTGAGACCGATCAGAGGTTGGCACTGACTCGTGGGCTGATGTGTGCTTTGATTCGGTATCAGTCTATTACGACAACTCTCGCTCGGGCAAAAGAAATCCGTCGTGAAACTGAGAAGCTAATTACGCTAGCGAAGAAAGGTGGACTCTCAAACCGTCGTTTGGTGATTGAACGCCTGAATGATATTGAAGCTACTTCTATTCTGTTTGATGTGATAGCTCCTCAGATTAAGAGGGATTCTGGCTATCTTAGGATTGAACATGCTGGTGCTCGCCGCGGTGATAATTCTGAGATGGGAACAATTAGTTTTGTCGATGAGATTGATTATGATTTAGACAAATCTAATTCCGATGTGAAAGAAAAGAAAGCAACTAAGAAGGAGGATAAATAATGAAAACTTATTCTCAAAAAGCTGCTGAGGTGAAGCGTGAGTGGTGGGTGATTGATGCTTCTACTTTGCCACTAGGTAAATTGGCTGTAGTGATTGCAGACAAATTGATGGGGAAAAGCAAAGTTACTTATACTCCACACATTGATAATGGTGATTACGTGGTCGTGACCAATGCGAAGAATATCAAAGTGACTGGCGATAAAATGCTAGATAAGAAGTATTATCGCCACAGTGGTTTCCCGGGTGGAATTAAGGAACTAAGCCTTACGGAAGTAATCGAGAAGGACCCGGCACTTGCGATTCGCGAGGCGGTCAAGGGTATGCTTCCGAAGAATAAATTAGCTGCAGATAGAATGGAGAGATTGCGCGTTTTTGAAACTGCTGAACATACCCATTCTGCGCAGAACCCGAAGGAGATTAAATAATGGCAAAGAAGTACACTTATGGACTTGGTCGTCGTAAGTCTGCTACGGCAACTGCTCGTCTCTATGCTGGTAAGGGTGAAATAACCATCAATGATAAGCCTGCGCTCGAATATCTATCGGGCAACAAGACTTATCTGGCTGAGATTACGGATCCCCTAGCACTGGCGGGTAAGCAGAAAGAGTATGATATTACGATTCTGGTTAAAGGTGGTGGACTGGCTGGGCAAATTGATGCGATCAAACTAGCTATTTCGAAAGCTCTAGTGATTGATGCACCAGATTTACGTCCAGTGCTAAAGAAAGCTGGCTTTACCTCACGTGACCCAAGAGAGAAAGAACGCAAGAAATACGGTCTTCGCTCAGCACGCAAGAAAGAACAGTTCTCGAAGAGATAAAAATAAGCCCCTCAGGGGCTTATTTTTATGTTATAATTGTAGGAGGATGGGGTATTAGCTCAGTTGGTAGAGCGACTGGTTCGCAATCAGTAGGTCAGGAGTTCGAATCTCCTATACTCCACCATAAAACGAAAGAAGCCGCTTGCGGCTTGTTTTTTTATATTTAATAATATATAATGAGCTTATGGATAAGTCACTACGTTTCTTGGTATCAATTATATTATTATGTTTAATGTTTGGTATAGTCGGAGGTGCTTCCACCTCCGCCCTC
Organism: Candidatus Nanosyncoccus sp.; assembly: GCA_045660085.1. Lineage (GTDB taxonomy): Bacteria > Patescibacteriota > Saccharimonadia > Saccharimonadales > Saccharimonadaceae > Nanosyncoccus. The sequence continues at coordinate 822 of JAZRDA010000014.1, read as the reverse complement.
ACCTTCTCTTCGGATGTAGATATTAGCTTTACCTTTAATCCCACTATTTCTTTATCATTATCGTCTTCTGATCTCGTAATTACTGATCTTGCTCCCGGTAGTGCTGCAGATAGTAATGAAATTACGATAACGGTATCTACTAATACTGCCTATGGTTATACGTTAAATGCTACAGTAGGACAACAAACTAATTATGAAACAAGAAATTTAATACTAGATGATTATAGTGGCAGTAGCAGTGATCCAGTCTTTGCTAGTCTAGCTTATGGGGCTTCTGAATCTACACTTGCGACTGATAATACTTGGGGATATGCATTTAAGACTTCTACTGCCAATGCTCCATGGTCTAATTATTCTGGATTACCATTATATAGTGATAGTAATAATGTAACTGAATTAATTGATACTGATGGTGCGGCAGCGAGTGATTATGTAACCTTCAAAATTGGAGCTAGAGCGGCTAGTACTCAAGCTGGAGGAGAGTATAAGAACGTAATTAACTTCATTGCGGTAGCAAAACCAGAGCCACACCTAGAGCCAGTACCATGTCAGGGTGGATATATCTGCTATAACGTAAACTCACTAGATCCGACTGAAGGAACAATGGGAAGACAAGAAGCAGCAGATGGTAATACTGTTACATTAATTGCTTCTAACTTCTCCCGTGATGGTTATGGCTTTGCTGGTTGGTCTGATGCTTATGATTATGCTACCAATGCTAATGCTCACTTCTACGGACCAAATGAAGATATTACGGTACCAACTGGTACTAACACAAATGGTTTAGCTCTCTATGCAGTCTGGGTTCAATCTGCTGGCACT
>JAZRDA010000013.1:0-5665 GCA_045660085.1 Candidatus Nanosyncoccus sp. | reverse complement strand
TACTATCTGCCATTTTTGCGCGCAAGTATTATTAAATCGAAAAAGCTGCACATTAGCCCCTTTTATTTTACTAGCACCCTGCACGTCTAATGCTTTTCCGGTTGCAGGGTTAATAATAGAATATGAGCCGTCTTCGTTGTTTTTTATTTTCCATTTTTGCTCACCCATATCTTCCTTTTCAGATAAGTATATATTACTTTCGTCCATAGCATTATCCGCTCCACCAGCAATATCTAATACCATATTGTTATCAATGTTGGACAATAGCACATACTCACCCTCAATCACATCAGAGGAAACAGGTAGAATTAGTCCATCTTTGGTCACCCCCCCAAACCAATCCTGGAAGAACAAATAAAAATTCCGGTTTCCGTACGCTCCGCAATACGCCGTCCCATAGCCCGCCGCCAGCGCCCCTTCATTTGGCTGATACGGCGTATACCGATACAGTGCCGAAGTCGCAAGCGACCTAATATTCACCACCGACCCGCCACAATCCGGGTTCGGATTATACTGCACATAGTTATTCCCCAAAGGATAATTCGTCCATCCGCCATCTAGCACCGTTCGGAACAAAGCCGCCGCTTTCCTCACCTGGTTTTTAAACCCATAATACTGCGACGAACATGGCGCCGTATCCGGACAACCATACCCAGTCGCCTTCCGGTAATCCCACTTATTCGGAATCGGATCTGTAATTAATGATGTCTCCTTCTGCAGCAATACAATCAGCACCTTCGGGTTTATTCTGTAATCCTGCGCCGCCTGCCAAATGATATGTGCCGCACTCTCCCCCGACCCAATCACTTCACCATCTCCAAACAGCTCCTCGGACAAACACACAAAATGTCCATCCTTAAAATGCCACCCCTCGCCTGTACTCGCCGTCAACCTGAGATACAGATCATAATCCGTATTGCTACACGAATTCTTCGCCGTTAGAAAAGCCTGAATCTCGCTCTCCGACATCGAGCTATAATCCCCCATCACATAATCCGAAATAATATAACCCGGATCAAAATCCGCTAAAGATGCCGCCTCCACTGAGTCGTCACTATAATATTTCTGCTTCAAAAAGCTAAAACAAAACACCGTCAAGAACACACTGAGCACCACCAGCCACAGCCTTTTACTCCTTCTTCTCACTACGCCATTATCATTAACCTCACGATATTTCATATGCCCACTTCTCCCCACACTACGCCAGTCTTATTACCGGCAGTTATGTTTATTTTTATTTCTATCAAGCCCGATCCCTCAAGCTCCCCCATCGGAATATCAAATCCTTCGCAAGTCGCCGTCGTCACATTCGAAATCACATTCGCCACACTATTATATATAGTAGCACTATCCTTCACCAGGCTAAGCTCACATCTGCCCTCCTCCAAATACTGGTCAATGTTCATTCTTATCATTAAGTTCTCATCCACCACCCCAGCATAAGTAATCGCCCCCGATAAACTTTCACTCATATTTGGATCTTCGCCATCATATTGCTCTACCTTCGGCTTTTCAACCACCTCGCTCGCCTTATCTATCTCCCCATCTATCTTATCAGTACCACCATCAGTCACCGCCTCAGCCGACCCCCCACCATCTCGAAGCTCGCCATCATCGCCCTTTTCCGCAAAATAACTATTCCATACCAAATACACGATCACCGCCGCCGCCACAAAAAGCACCAAAAACACCCCCCAGTAAAGCCATTTTTTGTGTTTTTGATGTTTTTTTGCCATAAATTACAATTCTCCTAATTGTAATTATACATAAGTTCAATAATTTTGCAAGTTCAGCTAATGCCATCAACTTAGGCATATTTTAAGCCCAACAAACAAAGTATTTTCAGGAACATGAAGACTTGGCCAGAGCGGCCCGGAGCGTGTCCTGAAAACACTTTGTTTGTTGGGCATGCCTAAGTTGATGGCATTACGGCTTAATTACTTATCTTATATATACCTTCAATATAGTCATATCTTTGCGAAATCCACTCCACCATCTCATTAACCTCTTCGCGAAATCCTTCTTCCCCCCATTTTTCTTCATCCTTTTTTACCAGCCCTTCAATCTTGTCAGCCGAAATCATCAAACCATTCACGATTTCTTCCTTCTTTCCGAGTAGACAATCATTAAAAACTCTCTCTATTTCATCATGGAACTCCGGCACCTCCATTAAATTAAACATTATCTTGGCTAAAGCCCAACCCGACGACACCCAATTATCTAGTCCTCTTTTCACGTATTCCTCCTCACTCATCAGCTCCTCTCTCCGAATCATCGTCTCTGTTGGCGAATAAAATCTATCTCCTAGCCAATTTCCCCATTTACGATTCGCAAAAGCCAGGTCGAAGTCCCAGCCCGGCCCCGCATGAATTTTATCTTTCGCTCCATCCATGTAAAAATAAAAGCTCGTCCAGTACGCATCCGGATTCACTATGAACTCCGACAGTAAATAATACTTCGCGAAAGATTCCACATCCGCCAGCTCTTCAATCTTAGCAAAATCCTTCTCCTGAATCGCTGCTTCCAGCAAATTAAACTTCTCCAAGAACAACTCCATCGCGAGCTCAGCATTATCATCAACCACCGCATCCTTTGCCACCAACTTGTCATCATTCAAAGTCGTATAATATTTTTCATTCGCCCAGTATAGATTATCTAATTCCACCAATACCCCCAGCGGATCTTTTAGATTCACCCCGCTCTTACCAATTCCCATTTCATGCGTTAAATAATATAGCCCCCGGTATTCACCATCCATGTATAGTTCCACGAATCTCCCCTCCATGCTATATTCCATCTCTAGCATCTTCGCCAGGCGAAACGCCGTCTCCGTCCTCAGCTTAGTATCATCCAGTGCATTAGCAAGTAGGCACCAAGTCTTCGCTTTACCCATACCAAAAAGGTCAATCTTCTCTTCAAACTTTATTCTGTACGGCTTCTTTTCCTGCATCCATGTTCCATTCCCTCTCCCCTTTATCTCCACATTCGTAAAACTCTCAGCCTCGTCACTATTATATATAGTCACTTTATTCCCATAATACTTCGTCTCTTTACTCCCCTCATCGATCTGCTCCACACTCACATTATTCAAACTAATGTCAATGATTGGTACTCCACCATACTCATATTCACTATTCTGCCCGTTCCCGCCTAACAAAAACCATATCATCGTTCCTAGTCCCCCCACCACAAGCACAAAAACAGTAGTCAGAATCCAATCGACCTTTCTCATGTCACCATTTTACCACGAATCTCCCCCTATCTCAATCTTAAACCCACGCCCGTCAACTGACCCGAGTCTACTCCAAATCTAGTCCCAATATTTCCGCCGCCTGAGTCAGCACCTTCTTTTCCTCTTCCGTCACATCCATCATTCTCATCTTAAATAATTCCACCGTCTCTTCGTGCTTATAATCTAAGATTTCAAGCGACCTCGCCGCACCCGGCACCTTCTTCAGTACCCCCTTTTCGACCAAGTGTTCAATATGTTCCGCCACCGCCGACACCGACGATAGCCCCAATCCCGCCTGAATCTCCCGGTAAGACGGCGAATATCCCTTCTCTTCCGTAAAATCCTGCAAATAGTTTAAAACCGCTAATTGTTTTTTTGTTAATTTAATACTCATATGCTATAATTATAAACAATGGAAAAGAATAAATCAATCGATGGGCTTGTCTCTCGTCGCACTAAAACCGCCTCGTCTCATAAATCTACCTCTAAAGATTCTGCGGCAAAGAGCACTGCTAAATCATCTAAGCAAATCACTCTTAAATCACACAAAAAAACCACTCCCAAGAAGATTTCTGTCACCTCCGACCAGGACACTAAGCCTAGCATAGTAACCGATGAAATCACCGAAGAGATTGTCGCCGTCAGCGAGCCTTCCACTCCTCAAGCTACAGAATCTACCGAGTCGTCCGATGTCACTGCAGATTTTCTAAAACCCACCCAGGTTTTCGATTTCGATGAAAAGGATGGTAAGCTCCAAGCAGCGTCCACCGATGATGATTCCAAAACCCAGTCTAAAGAACTCAAAAAGTCTAAGCACCTAAAGAAATCCAAGAAACCAAAGAAAGCAAAAAAGCCCGTGTCCAAACTTCGCAAAATCATTACCACTATTTTATTGGTTATTGTCTTAATCCTCATCGCAGGCATTACAGGACTTGTGCTTTGGGGCAATGACATTATTGCCAAAATCACCGGCGGCCAGGGTAATGTCTTAGATCTCATCAAATTTATCGAACCTACTTACGAACGCTTAAAGACTGACGAAAATGGTCGCACTAACATCCTAGCCTTTGGTACTAGCGGTTACAATATGGCTGGCGATGAAGGCAACGGCACCCACGACGGCGCTCAACTCACCGATTCCATCATGGTTATTAGTCTGAATCAAGATACTGGCGATATCGCCATGCTTTCCCTACCTCGCGACCTTAAAGCATCCCCTACCTGTACCGCCACTGGTAAAATCAACGAAGTTTATTGGTGTAACGGCGGCGGCGGCGATGCTACCACTGAAGTTGAAGCCGAAGCAGCCCAAGCTCTTATGTACGAAGTTGGCGACATTCTCGGTCTGGATTTTCAATATTTCGCTCATCTGAACTGGGGCTCACTCGTCCAAATCGTTGACACCTTGGGAGGCATCAGCATTACTCTTGACGAAGGTATCTACGATTACTACTGGACTGGCGCCGTCTACGAACCAGGTGTTGAGTATATTATTAACGGTGAAGAGGCCCTCGGTCTTGCTCGCGCCCGTCACGGTACCACTGGTGGCGACTTCAGTCGTGGTGCCTCCCAACAGAAGATCCTCGTCGGCATCAAGAAGAAAGTCACTGAGAAAGATCTTTCCCTTGCCGATCTCGTCAGTCTCGCTTCCACCCTAGGCGAAAATGTCCGCACTAATTTCTCTCTCGACGAAATCAAATCCATCGCTCACTTATCTTATGATTTTGATTTTGACAGCATGCGCCAAATCTCGCTCTATCCTGATTACATGACTACTGGCAATATAAACGGCATTTCTTATGTCCTGCCCCGTGGCGGCGCTGGCTACTACGATGCCATTCAAGAATACGTTGCTAAAATGTTAGATAACGATCCGCGTGTCTACGAAGAAGCCACCATCCTAGTATTGAACGCTACCGATACCTACGGTCTAGCTTCCGACGAGAAGCTCGCTCTCGAACAAGAAGGTTATGCTTATGTCGATACCGACAACGCTCCCGAAGGTGAATATCCAAGTAAATACACTCTATATGTTCGTGATAATTCCGCTGGGGGTACCCAGAAGATGCTAGAGACAAGGTACTCCACCACCGCCAAATCCTACGAAGAACTACCAGAGACCATTAACCACGACTACAACTTCGTCCTCATCCTTGGCGGCCAAACATCCAGCGAAAATCAATAATATTTTAAGTTTTCTCGCCAATTTCTATTGACATTTAACCACAAACACTATAATATATAAGCAGATAAAGGTCATATATTAACAAGCAGGTGTTTTAATGCAAAAAGTTTTGAAAACAAAACTGAGTTTAGTTTCATGCCTTTCTGGGGCTAGTGTTTTGTTTCTTGGTCTTAGTACTATCGCTGGCCTTAATTCTTCTCCCGCCTCCGCCTACACCGCTTCTATCACTACCTCCAGTTCTATTACTC
>JAZRDA010000012.1:0-32477 GCA_045660085.1 Candidatus Nanosyncoccus sp. | reverse complement strand
TAGTGTCTGGGTGTAGCACAGTTGGTAGCGCGCGACTTTTGGGAAGTCGAGGTCGCAGGTTCAAGTCCTGTCACCCAGACCATTTTTTGTTTCATAAATTATCCTATTATGGTAAAATAAAAAGAGTAAGGAGAAAAAAGTGGCAGATAAAATACCGAATAAGAATTTAGGACAAAAAAATAACAATGCATCGAATACGATTCGAAGCGCATTGTTTATATTTATAATGATATGTTTTGGCATGTTGTTGATATCATCGCTGAATCAGGGTGATAAGCAGAAGACAGAAGTACCAATTTCAGATGTGATTCGGAGAGCTAATGATCCGGATGGCAATATTGCAAAGATTACAGTGACTGGGCAAAACTTGGAGATTACGCTTAAAGGTAAGGATACACCGACGGAAGTTTCTCGGAAGGATGGCTCTGGAACTTTATATGATCAGGGCCTTAAAAATCACTGCCTGGACTTAGAGGGCGAAGAGCTGAAAGAGTGCGAAGAAAAGTATCCCGTGATTGAATATAAAGAAGACAACAATGTATGGGGTATTGTACTTGATGTAGCTTTGACGGTGCTACCGATTGTGGCGCTAGTGGTCTTCTTCTCGTGGATGATGAGGCAGGCGACATCGGCGAATAATCAATCGATGGCTTTTGGGAAATCCAGGGCGAAACTATACGGTCCAGACAAGAAGAAGGTGACATTTAAGGATGTAGCGGGGAACGAGTCGGCGAAGCAAGATTTGACTGAAATCGTGGATTTTCTAAAGAGTCCGAAGAAGTATGAGAAGCTAGGCGCTAAGATTCCGCGCGGGGTGCTACTGGCTGGCGATCCAGGTACGGGCAAGACTTTAATGGCGCGAGCGGTGGCGGGTGAGGCTAATGTGCCATTCTTCTCGATTTCGGGTTCGGAATTCGCGGAGATGTTTGTGGGGGTTGGTGCTTCGAGAGTGCGAGATCTGTTCTCGAAAGCGAAGAAGAATGCGCCGTCTATTATATTCATTGATGAGATTGATGCAGTGGCACATAAGCGTGATGCACGGGGTGGTGCAGGGCGCGAGGATGAGCAGACTTTGAACCAAATCCTAGTGGAAATGGATGGGTTTGATAATGATTCGGGGGTGATAGTGATGGCGGCGACTAACCGGGTGGATATGCTAGACAAGGCGCTACTTCGTCCGGGGCGGTTCGATCGGCATGTCAATGTAACTTTGCCGGAGCGAAAGGATAGATTGGAAATCCTGAAGGTGCATTTTAAAGGTAAGCCGGTGGAGGCAGATGTGGACCTGGAGTCCTTAGCGAAGAAGACGGCTGGCTCATCTGGCGCGGATCTTGCTAATATTGCGAACGAGGCGGCGATTACGGCGGCGCGCGAAGGACATAAAGCTATTTCAAATCATGACGTGACGGAAGCGTTTGAAAGGGTAGCGATTGGTCCGGAGCGGAAATCTAAAGTAATGAACGAGAAGGAGCGCAAAATTACGGCCTATCACGAGGCAGGGCATGCGATTGTAGGACATGTACTACCCGATTCGGATCCGGTGCATAAGGTTACGATTATCCCACGTGGGCAGACTGGTGGAGTGACTTGGTTCTTGCCACCGGAAGACCGGAACTATAAGAATATCTATGAGCTAAAGGATGTCTTGGCTAGGGCGATGGGTGGCCGAATGGCGGAGAAGCTGATTTTCGGTACTGATGCAGTGACGACTGGAGCTTCGTCGGATCTCAAGAATGTAGCAGCACTGGCGAAGTCGATGATTATAGAAGAAGGTATGGGCGTAGGTTTAAGAAACATTGTGTTCCCAGGTGAAGAAACTGGCTATTATACTATCACGACGGGCAAGCCATACTCGGAAAAGACGGCTGAACTGATCGATGCGGAAATCAAGAAGCTATCTGATGAAGCAGCGAAGCGGGCGGAAGAAGTCTTAAAAGCTAATAAGACTATACTTGATAAGCTTGCCGCGGAACTGCTTGCGCATGAAACTTTGGAAGAGGCCGAGCTTGCTCCGATTCTTAAATCGGCAAAATTACCAACAGGTGCTAAATTACATTAATAATTCTAATCTCGTGTCAGGGTGTTTTATGGCGCTATCGTCGCTCACGTCGGATTTAAAAAAATTTTTAGGCAAGGCTGCGCCGGTATTCCAGTACCGTACTCGCCTTGTAAAAATTGTTTTTTGATCCGGTTCGCTTTAGTCGCCATAAAACACTCTAACACGAAGTAGAAAGGATAATATGGAGAGATTGATTCAATACTTTGTACCGGAAAAGTACTTTTTAAACATTGGCATTAATAAATACGACAAAAAGATTGGCGGAGTGGTGGTGGTCCTGGGTGAGGTGTTAAGAGAGACGGTGAAGTTTCATGCAGTGGGGCTGAAGATTAATCAGGTGATGGTAAATGGTAAGAATGTGAAGTTTAAGGCGGACGGGGGGGTTCTGGAAATTCCGAAAGTTGAACTAGGTAAAGCTGAAATCCTGATAACTTATAATGGAACTTTGAATGAGAATATGGAGGGGGCGTATTTATCTACCTATGAATATGAGGGTAAGGCTGAAATAATCGTAGCGACACAGTTTGAGAGTCATTATGCGAGGGAGGCTTTTCCGTGTATTGACGAGCCAGGGGCGAAGGCGGTGTTTGATTTAATTTTGACGGTCCCAGAATCTGAAGATGAGATTGTGATTTCGAATATGCCGGTGGCAGAGACTAAGAAATACTATAAAGTACCGGATGGCAAATACAATGTGTTTTATGATGATAATGGTAAGAAGATTGTAAGTAGATTCATGGAGTATCATTTCGAGCCAACACCGAGGATGTCGACGTATTTATTGGCATGGGTGATTGGACGTTTCCATGGTAAGACGGTGACGAATGAGCATGGAGTGGAGATTACGACTTATTGTTCGCTTGCTCATGATGTGGATTCGGTGGATTTTGCGAACGAGATTGCCGCAAGGTCGCTGGAGTTCTACGATGATAATTTCGGCGAACCATATCCTTTGAAGAAACTTGATCAAGTGGCGTTGCCAGATTTTGAAGCGGGAGCGATGGAGAACTGGGGACTGGTGGCCTATCGCGAATCGATGTTACTTATTACAAAAGATGCAACGCTAGGCGCGAAAAAAGATGTGGCTTTGACTGTGGCGCATGAATTATCTCATCAATGGTTTGGTGATCTCGTGACGATGGAATGGTGGGATGATTTGTGGTTAAACGAATCATTTGCGACCGTAATGGAGTATTATGCGGTGGATGCGATTCATCCAGAGTATAAGATATTTGAGACGTTTTTTACAGGCGATGTCTATGCGGCGTTAATGCGGGATGCCTATAGTGGAGTGCAGTCGGTACATCAGGACGTGGACGATCCGGCGGAGATTGCGACGTTGTTCGATGCGGCGATAGTGTATGCTAAGGGTGCGAGATTAATGTTAATGTTAATTCGTTTGATGGGATGGGATAATTTTTGTAAGGGCTTGGTCGATTATTTTGATAAATATAAATATCGGAATACGGTGGGGAACGATTTGTGGGAGTGCTTGAAGCCTTATGCGGAGTTTGAGCCGGGCGAATTAATGCATGCATTTATTGATAAACCTGGGTATCCGGTGATTACGAACCTGGGTGATGATTTCGCTAAGTTTGGCCAGAAGAGGTTTTTACTGGATGGATTGATGACTGATTCGGATTGGCCTTTGCCGGAGATTACGGAAGATATGAGTGGGCATTATGTCTTGAATCTGTCTGACACGGAATTTGAGGCGAGATTACGTGATTTTGATGAATTAGGGCTGGAAGAAAAACTGAGGCTTATGATTGACCGGGATTTAATTACAAAATCGGGACTTCAGAGTGCGGCCTCTATAGTGCCGCTCGTGATGCGATTCCAACATGAATCTGAACCTGCGGTATGGAACAAAGTGGTGACTTTGATTGGTAACCTAAAGGTGTATTTCGAGGATGATTCGGATGAGGAAAAATTGTTGAAGAGACTAGTGCTAAATTTGATTGATGAGAAACTGGATGAGATTGGGCTTGTGACTCGGAATGATGATGACGAAGACATGATTAGGCTGAGGACGAATCTTCTGGGGCTAGATTATTTTGCGGAGGACGAGGAGCGGTTTTGTAAGTTAGCCGAGATGTACAATTCGGATTACAACGAGATGGACAAGGAAATTCGTAGCGATATCTTGAGTGCGAAGGCTTATTTGGAGCCGGAGATAATTGACGAGTTTTTGGAGAAGTATCAGAAGGTAGCAGATCCTGATGTGAAATTTGATTATCTGGTTGCGGCATGTCTGGTGAGAGATGAGAAGAAGGTCGAGAAGCTACTGGCCTTACTGGGAAATTTTAATGTTGTGAAATCGCAAGATCAAATACTGCTGTTTATATATCTATATAGGAATCCGAAGTGTCGAATGCGAGCTTTTGATTGGCTGACTTACAATTGGGATTCTGTGAAAAAAACTGGTGGTGACAAGACTTTAAGTGACTATCCGACATATATCGCTAGACTAGCAAAAACTGAGGAGGAGCTGAAAAAGTTCGTAGAATTCTTCGGGCCAATGCGAGAAGACCCAGCGCTTAAGCGGGCGATAGAGATTGGCGAAAATGAAATACGCTCTAGATTGAAGCTGATTAAAGAGAATCGGGCGGCGGTGGTGAATGCGGTGAAAAACGCTTAGAACCAATGATTTGAAAATATTGTATTACCGTTAAAAACATTGTATAATTAGCGCTAGTCTGTGTTGGCTACGGGCTAGTAACTTTTTGGTTTAGGAAGGGGGTGAAACATGAGAAGTGTAAAAAACCTATGCCTCGAAGAACTTCAGCTTAGTGAATACAGTAAAAAACTGTTTCTGCGATTGTCGTTGCCGCTCGAGGATGTCGTGATGCTGGTGAGAACGGGAGACTTTCCACCTTATCATGACCTAGATAAAGTAATTAAATATAAGAAAAGATTGCGATATCTAGATATACTTCATTTGGAAATTAGGGAAATCAACCAATTAGCTTATGAAGTTAAATTGGGCCTAGAGCGACTCGGTGCGATTCGTCATGACTTTTACGAGTCGGAACGATTTCGCATTTCGGCGAGTATTTTTGCTCTTCAAGAAGCCATAGAAGAGCGATTTACTGAGACCTCATATCATTATTTTGATCACGAAGATTATATACCTCGGTTAATCAGGAAATTGGATAACGAGGCATATGAAAAGTGGATGGGGTTTAGCGACGATACGATTGAACAAATACTGAAGTTATTGGAGGGGAACCTACCAGAGATTGATTTTGCGATCATTTGTATGAAATTTGGCCTTGGGTCAGATTCGCAGTACAAAACTGTGAACAAAATCGCAGCAGAGTTTGGTTGGACGGAAGGCACGGTACGTTATCACATAAGAAAGTCAATTCGTGGACTTTATAATGTGGTGGACATGCTGGATGTTCTTACCAAGATCAAGCTCTAAATTAAATGCGCAGGAAGTTTGTCCTGCGCATTTTCCATTGCTGTTGACATGGTTAAAAAGCCCCGACTAAAGTCGAAGCCTTTTATATGCTGAGTGGCTTTTTTAGGCTTTAAAGTTCAATTTTGAAGTTCGGATATCCGATTTCTCTCATCTTGGTTTCAAGTTCTTTGGCGGATTTTTTACCAAGATGGTAGACGTTCCTCCATTTGGATTCAGGGAACACGACAATATCTGTAATTGTGTTGAACCCGGCCCGTTTCATGACGTTGTAGACATAAGCGGATAACCTTAAATCTTTGATGCTGCGGTTCTCTTCGCCCTCGTTGAGGTTTTTTGAAATGATTCCTAACTTTTCAATGATGATGTCCTCTTGTTTGCGAAGCTCTGAAAGCTCGAGAAGCAACTGCTTGAATTGCTTTGCGTTTTCGCTATAGATCTTATATATCCCTACTTTTTCCCTCAATCGTTTCACCCCCTTGTTTAATTGAAATCGGAATACCAATTAGCCACTCAGCATCGTTATAATAGCATTTTTCTATCGTTTTGTCAATTTGGCCTATACGTAGTGGTGCTACCATAAAAAATAGATAACTCTAGTTATCTATTTTTTATGGTGCCCGAGACAGGGGTTGAACCTGCACGGTATTGCTACCACTAGCACCTGAAGCTAGCGCGTCTGCCAATTCCGCCACTCGGGCTTCGATGTATATTATAGCAGAAAAAAGCCCCGAAGTATATACCTCGGGGAAGTGGTGGATTAATTTTGATCGGACACGTGTTTAAGTGTATACTCGTGTACGATTCTTTGACTGACTCCTAGTTCCAAGGCTTTGAAGATGCGCTGAGATGGAACGTCTTTATCATTATAAAGACAAATATAGACAAAATCGTTGGTTCTTCCTATTGTCTCAAGCGGTACCCTCTCTTCTGATGCGTAATCTTCTTTGATAAGACTGTATGCGTATGTGACTTTGTCTTTTAACAGAATCACAAACCCGTTTTGACTTAGAAGCCTTCTTAAGTCAAATGTCTTTTCGATGCCAAGGGTTACGGATATGCTTGTCATGTTTTTCACCCCCTTTCTGTAAAAAGCTACCACCACTATTTATATAGTACAATTTTTTTTATAAAAAACAATAATGAAAAAAGTATTAAGGGTTGGTATAATAATGAAAAGATATTTGGAGGTAATATGATTAAGCTGAATTTTGACACTAAGATTGATACTAGAAGAAAAGAGGAATTCCTGAATGAAATAGAAAATGATGAAATGGGTGGATGGTTGAGATTGCCGGAGAAGATTGGCGCGGTGGAATTAGAAGACATTAAACGAGTAGCTTTGAAAATACAATCAAACTCGGAATTCTTAGTCTGCATTGGGATTGGTGGATCATATCTCGGGCACCGCGCAATTATTGAGGCATTGAGACCACAAAATGGTAAAAAGATCATTTATGCTGGCAACTCGCTGTCGAAGCGTGAACTTGATTATGCATTGGAACAAGTGGGAGATAGTGATTTTTCAATTAATGTAATATCGAAGTCTGGTACAACTTTGGAGCCGGCAATTGCATTTAAGGCGTTTAAGGAGAAATTGATACAGAAATACGGTGAAGAGGAGGCTTATAAAAGAATCTATGTAACCACTGATGCTAGTAGAGGAACATTGCATGATGAGGCAGTAACAAATGGCTATAAAATGTTTGTGATACCAGACAACATTGGCGGGCGATACTCGGTATTGACTGCGGTGGGACTTCTGCCGATGGCGGTAGCTGGGATTGATGTTGATAAGCTGCTTGAAGGAGCCAGAGAAGCGGTGGAGGCAGCGGTGGAGCCGGCTCTAAAATATGCTACGATGCGCTATGAGCTGGATAGGCGACATTATGATACGGAAATTTTTGCGAGTTTTGAGCCGTCGACGATGTATTTTAATGAGTGGCTGAAGCAATTATTCGGCGAATCGGAGGGGAAGGATAAGCGGGGAATATTGCCGGATTCGGTAATTTATTCGACGGATTTGCATTCACTGGGGCAGTATATCCAGGATGGGCGACGAAATTTGTTCGAGACGATTATTGATTACCCGACGGATGAAATGAATGCGAAGGTGGTAAAGGCGGTGCAGCTAGCGCATGCGAGTGGTGGGATTCCAGTATTAACAATTAGTGTGCCGTCATTTGATGAGCGAGGGTTTGGAGAGCTGATTTATTTCTTTGAACTCTCCTGTGCATTGTCGGCGAAGATGATCGGAGTGAACCCATTTGACCAGCCGGGAGTGGAAGCGTATAAGAATGAGTTGAAAAAGTTACTAGAAGATTAAATTGGTATATAGTATTCTCGATTGATGTTTTATATTGTTGTAATTTTTACAACATTCTGATGGGTTATTTTTCGATGATGGTGCCGGCTTTGCCTTGGAGGGCTTCGGTGAGATGATCGATATCAGTGATGATGCCAGTGCGACCGGATTTGCCAGCGAATTTGATGGCGGCTTCGACTTTTGGCAGCATGGAGCCGGACTTAAAGTAGCCGTATTTGATTAGGCGATTGATTTCCTGAGGAGTGGTTTTACCAATGGCTTCTTGATTTGGTAAACCATAATTAATATAAACGTTTGGTACGGCGGTAACTGAGACAAAAATGTCAGCACCGGTGAGCTCGGCAAGTTTCTCGGCGGCGTAATCTTTATCGATTACAGCATCAATACCTTTAAGGTGCTTCAGGATTTTAGTGCGGTAAACTGGAATGCCACCGCCACCGGCTGCAATAACGGTGACGCCGTCGGAGACGAGATCTTTGATGGAATTCTTCTCGACGATGTCGATTGGTTTAGGACTAGCCACGACTCGGCGCCAACCACGGCCGGCATCTTCTTTAACGGTCCAGCCTTTTTCCCTGGCTAAGGCTTTAGCTTCTTTTTCGGAGTAGAATTGCCCGATTGGTTTGGTCGGATTATTAAAGGCGGGGTCATTGCGGTCGACTACAACTTGGGAAATAACCGTAACCACGGTCTTACGTTTGCCTAGCTTAGCAAAAGAATTATTGATAGCTTGAGTTAACCAATAGCCGATTTGGCCTTGGCTCATGGCGACGGCGGTTTCGAGTGGCATAGCGGGGGCTTTGTCGGTAGCGGCAGATTCTTCGTGAATGAGGATGTTGCCAACTTGAGGACCATTGCCATGTGCGACGATGATTTCGTATTTGTTGGCGAGTTCAGCAATTTTGCTTCCGACCGCGAGAGCGATTTTCTTCTGAGCTTCGGCGGATGCTTCACCATTTTTCTGAAGAGCATTGCCACCGAGTGCTAGGACAATTCGTTTTTTCATGTATTTATTATAGCATAATGTGCTTGTGCTTTGGGTTTTTTTGATATATAATAAACATAAGTTAAAAAAGGGCACATATGGATTTTTATGGAAGAGATTTCTTAAGAATACTAGATTTTAGCGAAGAGGAACTACGTTACATGCTGGATATGTCGAGGTGGTTTAAGGAATTAAAGCATAGCGGTAAGAATCATAAATATTTTCCGAATAAAAACATTGCAATACTATTTGAAAAGACGTCGACTAGGACACGTTGTTCGTTTGAGGTGGCGGGATATGATCTTGGCATGGGGGTGACTTATCTGGATCCGACTGGGTCACAGATGGGGCATAAGGAATCGATTGCAGATACGGCTCGGGTACTGTCACGGTTGTATGATGGAATTGAATACCGGGGATTTGATCAGAAGATTGTGGATGATCTTGCGAAGTATTCTGATGTGCCAGTATGGAACGGTTTAACTGATGAATGCCATCCGACTCAGGCGCTAGGGGATTTCTTAACGATTCTGGAGCATTTTGGTAAATTGAAGGGACTAACCTTGGCATTCGTGGGTGATACGCGCAATAATGTAGCGAACTCACTCATGGCGATGAGCGCAAAGATGGGGGTGAATTTTATCGCTTGTGGTCCGAATCATCTTAGGCCTTCGGACGAGATTGTGAATAAGTGCCAGCCAATTGCGGAGAAAAATGGTTCTACGATTACGATTACTTCGGATATTGCAGCTCTGAACGGCAGAGCGGATGTAATATACACTGACGTATGGTTGTCTCTAGGCGAGCCGCAAGAAAAATGGGGTGAAAGAATTGAGCTGCTTAGACCTTATCAAGTGAATGCACAGTTAATGTCTGGAGCGAAAGACTCGGCGATATTCTTGCATTGTTTGCCGTCTTTCCACGATCTTAATACTTCGATTGCACGCGATGTGAATGAGAAATTTGGCATTAGTGAAATGGAGGTGACGGACGAGGTATTTAATTCGGAAAAATCGTTGGTATTTGAGCAGGCCGAAAACAGAATGCATACAATTAAGGCTGTAGTGTTCTTGACTCTTTGGAATGGTAATTCTGATAAGCAAGAGACTAATGGTGAAATAAACGATGCTAATAAGCTAGGAAACAATAATTAAAGGATAAGGAGAAAGCATAGTGAAAAAATCAATATCAAATTTTAGCGAAATCGCCCCGTTAAAGAAGGTGCTAATGCATCGGCCGGGGGATGAGTTTTTAAACTTAACTCCGAATACTTTAGAGAGACTACTTTTCGATGATATTCCGTATTTAAAAATAGCGCAGCAGGAGCACGATGCTTATGCTAATGCGATGCGAGCGGAAGGTGTCGAGGTGGTCTATATTACTGACCTAGCGGCGGAAGCAATTGAGGCGGGCGGAAGGACGGTGCGCAAAAAGTTTCTGGAACAGTTTATTGCAGAGGCTGGGGTAACTTCGCCGAAGGTAGCAAAACACTGCTTCGATTATTTGAATTCGTTTAAGGATGCACGCGATATGGTTAAAAAATGTATCGCCGGGGTGGATATTTCGGAACTTAAGAAGCTTGGTAAGGTTTCAGGATTTTATGCAACACGTGATACTGGGCGAATGATTATTGATCCGATTCCGAATATTCTGTTCCAGCGCGACCCGATGGCAACGATTGGACATGGTGCGACCTTGCACAGAATGTGGTCGGTTACGCGAACTAGAGAATCGATTTTTGCGGAGTATGTTTTTAAGTATCATCCGTTCTATGATGACACTAAACTATATTACGATCGGAGTGAACCTTATTGTATTGAAGGTGGTGATATCCAGGTGCTGTCGTCAGAAGTGGTAGCAATTGGGATTTCACAAAGAACTGAGCCGGATGCGATTGCGAATTTCGCGAGGAGATTATTTAAAGATAAGTCTAATGAATTCAAGTATGTACTGGCGATTGACATTCCGGATGAGAGAAGCTTCATGCACCTTGATACGGTGATGACACAAGTGGACGTGGATAAATTCGCGGTGCAAGATGCGATTATGGACATCTCAACAATCTATGAGATTACGGCGGGTCGCGGTGGCGAAATTGAAATAATGGAAACACATCAAGGGTTGGCTAGGGTTTTAGAAAAATACCTGCACCTAAACAAGGTAGAACTGATTAAATGTGGAAATGGCCGCAGGATTGATGCTGAGCGTGAACAATGGAGCGATGGCGTTAATCTGATGTGCGTTCGCCCTGGTGTAGTAATGGCGTATGACCGGAATTTCGTTACGAATCAGGCACTAAGAAAGCATGGAATAAAAGTGATTGAGATTCCAAGTTCAGAATTGTCGCGCGGGCGCGGAGGCTCGCACTGTATGGCGATGGCGCTCGTCAGAGAGGAGGGGAAGTAGATTTATAAGTTGAGGTAAATCTAGGGGGGACAAAACAAAAGGAGAAAAAATGAAAATAAACATAAAGACCAGAATGGATATTAGCGTACATGAAGTGAAGAAAATTGGTTTTAAAGATATTAAAACGATAAACTTTATGGAGATTAATAGACAGAATTTGGTAGGGGATAATATTAAAGTTAAAAGGATTTAAAATGTTTAGGAAGAAGAATCGAAGTAAGAAACGAACACGCGCGATGCTTTCGGCGTATTCGATTATTATGATTTTGATTATTTTGCTTGGCATTTTGTCACATGTACTGCCTAGGGCCAAATACGCTATGGCTCCTCTCGATGAGGAAGAAGCCAGTGTAGAAGTTGGCCCAGGCGAATGGGAAGGTGAGGTTCCAGCTGGTGGTTCAGAAGAACTATCTTTACCAGAAGGCGAATCTTTCGAGCCCGCAGTTGGTGACGAAGTGACTGGCGAAAATCTGTCTGAGAGCAGAATGCTTACTGAGGCACCGGTGGCTGACGATGAAATGTCAAATCGTAGTGCTGACGATGTGATGCTGATTTCAGAAAAGGAAGAAACAGTAACATCCGATGGTGAAGTTTCAGCTGGTGAAGAAGTTGTAATTGCAACTGGTACGGAAGCTGAAGAGACCTTTGATACGCTGGAGGCTTGTGAAGAAGTTTACGGCGAGGGTGGCTGTGCAATTGTGGACGGCTCTGGTGTCGAAGGAGCAGCGCTTTATCAGGTGTTAATGGCACCAATCCTTGGTTTTGCCGATGCGATTGATGTCTGTATTTTCATCATGATGCTTGGTGGGCTCTTAGCCGTAGTGGCTAGAACCAAGGCTCTAGAGACCGGTATTAAGTTACTGGTGCAGAAATTGCATGGTAAAGAGTATTTGTTGATACTTTTGCTCATGTTTATTTTCTCGGTACTTGGTACTACTTATGGTTTCCTAGAGGAAAGCGTTGGGTTCTACGTACTAATTGCAGCAACCATGTTTGCAGCTGGACTTGATCCACTGGTAGGTGTCGCTACTATTTTGCTAGGTGCTGGTGCGGGTGTGCTTGGCTCTACGATTAATCCGTTTGCAACTGGCGTGGCGATATCTGCAATGAAGGATGCTGGGATCGAATTTAGTCAAGGGACGATAATTGCGATTGCTGTGGTTTTGTGGCTCACAACGCTTGCGATCGCGGCGTTCTTCGTCATAAAATACGCCAAAAAAGTACAACGTGACAAGGGTTCTACTTTCCTTAGCTTGCGCGAACAGGCTGCGGCTGAGAAATTGTACGGTAAATTCTTGAAAGCTCAAGATGACGAAGCTAAATTATCCGGTAAACAAATTGCAACTTTGATTGTGTTTGCGATTACGTTCCTGGTGATGATTGTTGGGTTCATCCCGTGGGGTGAATTTGGCATTACCTTCTTTGACTCATGGACTGGCTGGTTAACTGGTTCGACACTGGGTAACTGGTGGTTCTACGAAGCGGCGCTTTGGTTCTTGATTTGCGCAATTATCATTGCAATTATTAATCGTCAAGGTGAACATGGTTTCGTGGATGCCTTCGTGGATGGTGCTGATGATATGATTGGTGTCATTCTGGTGATCGCAGTAGCGCGTGGCGCTTCGGTACTCATGTCGGAGACGGCGATGGATAACTTCATCATTATCAATGCGGCGGCCTGGCTCGAAACGTTGCCGGAAATGCTATTTGTGCCACTAAACTATGTGCTACATATAGTACTTTCCGTATTGGTGCCATCGTCATCTGGTCTTGCGACCTTGTCGACGCCAATTATTGCGCCGGTGGCGGCACAGCTTGGTTACAGTACCAACGTGGCAGCAATGACAATTGTGGCTGCGAATGGTCTGGTCAACTTAATTACACCTACTTGTGGTGCAATCATGGCGGGCTTGGCGCTGGCCAAGGTGGATTACTCAACTTGGTTTAAGTGGGGTATCCGCGTAGTAGCTTGCGTAGCAGTGGTGAACATCATAGTGTTGTGCTTGTTCTCATTGTAGTTCTTTAAAGCAAATAAACTACTTTTGCCCGGCGCGTATGCGAAGCGCGAGCGAAAAGTAGTTTTTTGCTTTTATATGTGCTACAATAAGCATATGGATAAACTACAGTATGATGGGCCTGTGGTGCTCGCAATCTTAGATGGGGTCGGTTTGGCTCCGGATGGACCGGGAAATGCGGTCTCAAAAGCAAGAACAACATTTTTAGGTGAAGCAGCAAGGAATTATTTGCATGCTGCGCTAAGCGCTTCGGGTGAAGCTGTGGGTTTGCTGCCGGGACAAATGGGTAATTCTGAAGTCGGACATAACACAATGGGGGCAGGATGCATTATTAAGCAAGGGATTGCTCATATTGAAAATGCTTTTCGTACGGGTGAGATTTTTAAATCTGAGGCTTGGAAGGGTGCGATTACCCGGGTGCTAAGCGAGAATAAGGTTATGCTTGACAATTCTGGTGATATGTTGTATAATAAAGAGATATGGCCTGCGACTTTGCATTTCGCGGGTATTTTTTCTGACGGAGGAGTACATAGTCATATTTCACATCTTGAGCAGATGATTGAGCAGGCCTATCGTGAGGGCGTGAGAAGAATGAGGATTCATGCAATTTTTGATGGGCGAGATGTGTTGCCACAATCGGAGCCGAAGTTTATCCAGAGACTTGAGAACTTTGTGAGCAAATTTGACGATGCGGACATTAAGATTGCTTCCGGTGGTGGTAGAATGGTGTGCGTGGCTGATCGGTATGAGAATGATTGGACTGTGGTGGCACGAGGCTGGGATATGATGGTGAATGCGAAGGCGGATTATTATTTCAAGAGTGCGGAAGAGGCTATCAATATGCTTCGTCGGATTGATCCTGATGTACAGGATCAGAATTTGCCGCCATTTGTGATTGTGGATGAAAATGAGCAACCGGTGGGAAAGATTGAAAAAGGTGATGCGCTGATTTATTATGATTTCCGGGCGGATCGGGCGATTGAGATTGCGATGGCGTTTACGTATTGGGATTTTCCGTATTTTAACCGGGGGAATTATACACCGGATGACGTGTATTTCGTGGGGATGACGGAATACAATTCGGATACACACGTGCCGGAACATCAGTTGGTGAAGCCGGTGCAAATTGACGAGACTCTAAGTAGATTCCTGGGCGAGCGCGGGATTTCCCAGCTAGCGATATCGGAGACGGTGAAATATGGGCATATAACTTATTACTTTAATGGTAATAGTTATGAGAAGGCGCCGCAGGAAGAGTTCGTGGAGATCGAGTCTTATGCTGAGCCGTATGAGGACAGGCCATGGATGCGGTCGGCTGACATTACGGATGAAGCGGTGAAGAATCTGGATAAGTACAAGTTTATTAGGATTAATTATCCGGGTGGTGATATGGTGGGGCACACTGCCAATATGAGCGCGACGATTACGGCGATGGAGGCGATTGATTTAAGTTTGAAACGATTATACGACAAGGTTCAGAAGCTGGGTGGAGTGATGATTGTCTTGTCCGATCATGGTAATGCGGAGGAACTACTGGATTACGAGAATCATCCGAAGACTTCACACACGATTAATCGGGTGCCGTGCATTATTTGTGACGATACGGGCAATCGTGAAAAATATGACCTAAATAATTTGGATAATCCGGGACTAGCCAATGTGGCCGCGACGGTTGCGCTTTTCTGTGGGCAGGATGATTATCCGGAGGGGTGGAGTAAGCCGCTTATTAAAGTGCATAAAAAATAGATGCATTGCCGTTTCATAGGGTGGATAGCATCTATTTTTTGAGATTTGGCTGTTAAACTAGCCGCAAACTACGTTGTTTGCGTGGAGCCAACCTTCCACGGAGCCGCCGTCGAGATATTCGCCTTTGGTGGTGGCGATATGCATGATGCCGCCGTTTTTGATGAACTCATCGATTGGGTCGGTAATCATATACTCTTGATCTAGGGGACCGAAATCGTGGCTGTCGACATAATCGGTGATTTTACGAAGAAGCTCTGGTGAGAGGATGTATTTGGAAACATTGATGAGATTGGATGGTGCGGTCTCGGGAGTTGGCTTCTCGACGATGCCGACTAGGTGGCCGTCCTTAGCTGAGAGAACACCGTATTTTTCGACTTTGGATTTGTCGATTTCGACACCGAGGATGGCGGAATCGGTACTGTCTCCGACGGATTTGATGAGGGCTTCAGCGGCAGATTCGCCACCAGGATTCCAGATAAAATCGTCGCCCATGAAGACTAGTACTGGCTCATCTAGACGATATTCTTTCATGACCAGCGCGACGGGCACAGCGGTACCATATTTGCCGGCAGGATCTTGGATGGTGTAGTGAATAGTTACATCATCGGGGAGAGTCTTGGCGAGCGCGAGTCGGTCTTCTTTGCCGCGGTCGACTAGATATTGATTTAGGGCTAAATTGTCTTTATAGAATTCTTGGACCTGGCAGGGTTCAACATTGGATATTACCATGTAGATATCCTTAACACCGGCCTTGATTAGATCCTGGACGGAGTAATCGACCAGGGGGCGATTGCCGACTGGCAGCATGGATTTTTCGATAATTTTAGTGATTGGCAGGCGCCTGGTGCCCCAACCGGCGACTGGGATAATTGCTTTTGTAATCATAATAAGGCAATTATAGCATAGATTTTGTGCTATGGGTGGACCCATGCTTTCTGGATGGGTCTGTCACCCGCCCATGGAATTGCCAAGTTAAATCGTCATATTTCGCCAAGTCAAAATGCCATATTTTGCCAAATTACAGATTATAAATTCGATTAATTGTAATTACATCTTGCTGGCCATTTTTTCGAGCTTACGGAAGTCGACTTTGCCGGCACGGGTGGAAGGGAATTCTTTTAGGAAAATAATTCGGCTTGGGAGTTCGTAAGATTTGAGAGTGATACGGCGGCGGCCAAGATTGAAGGGTTGTTTGGCAGTGGCTTTGATTTGTTTGCGGGTTTCTTTGTCGTGCGGCACGCCTTCCTTAGTAATAATATAAGCGTATGGAGCAAGCTTGAGCCTGCGGTCTGGGCCTTTGACGACGAAGCATTTCTCTACGAGCTCAGATTTGCTGATGGCGGTGCGGACTACTTCGAAATAAACTTTAGCGGGAAGGTTGTTAATAAAAAATCTGGCCCGTCCGACGAGGTTGACGTAGCCAGTGGGTGTGACGTAGGCGAGGTCACCTGTTTTGACATATTTTTTTCTATGTATTTTGACGATTTTCTCGTCGTCAAGCTCAGGACGATTGAAATAACGGTTTAGAATGTGCTTGCCAGTGACATATATAACACCAGTTTTGCCGAAATTTAGCTCTTCGCCGGTCTCGGAATCTAGAATCATGACGTGAACGCCGGCTGGAACTACACCTACTGAGCGAGGGTTGTATGGTGCATCGCCGACTGCGGTGGAAATTAAGCCTAAGGCTTCGCCAACTCCGTAACCGTTACTGATTCTGATGTCTTTTAGGCCACGGGATTTGAAGAAATTGAGTACATCGATTGAAGCAGAACGCTCTAGGCGTTCACCGCCGGATGCGAATAGTTTGAGGTTGCTGATATCGGTGGTCTCTTTAAGGTTCGGCATTTCTTTAAGCAGTGATGGAATGCCGAAAATAGTGTTAGGATTCTTGCCGATGTAGTAATCAAGGTTATCATCGGTAATATCAGGGGTCAAAATGACCTCGCCGCCACCGCAGATTGGTGCGAGAGTGGAAACGACGAACCCATAGGGGCAGTCGAACCTGACGTAATCTAACCAGGTGTGATATTTCTTATCCCACATTTTTACGCCGCTGGCTACCTTAGAATAAATGGCGGATGCGATGATGTTTTTATTGGTAAATACCATCGGTTTGGGTCCAGAAGTAGAACCAGACGTGAAAGAAATTAAGGCCTCGTTATTGGCCTTAAAAGTGTTTCTTGGAACGTGACCGCGGAATTTTTGAGCGATAGCGGTGGCATTGGTTTTGCCGAGCCAGAAACCGTCAAGTGCATGAAAAACCTTATCTTCAACTTGGTTTTCGTCAGGATCGGCCTCGTCAACGGTGCGACCGTCTAGATTAATGACGTGCTCGAGTGTTTTGACATCGCGCTTTAGCTCACGAATACGTCGTTCGCTGTATTTATAGGTGATTAATAACTTAGATTTAAATTCTTCAAGGTAAAAGATCAGAGTGTCGCGAGTGGTTCTTTCGTCGAGGAAAGAGACTACGGCTCCGATGCGATTGGCAGCGAGAAAGATTAACACGCTTTCATACATCGGTCGTCCAGTAGCGACGGTTATGATGTCTTTACGTTTGATATTGAGAGAAAGAAATACCTTAGCTAATTCCTTAGCATCTCTCTTCAGCTCGCGACGGGTAAAATCAATTTCCTTTTGGTTGATGACGATATCATCCCAGTGTCGAAAGCTGGATAAATTGAATAATGTCGATATGTTGATAGGGGGGACGAGTGGGTCCCTTTTTTGCCCTTTGATTTTTAACATATTCATCTCCTTTAAAAATTGACAATTGTATGAAATGCGCTATAAGTTGGCCCTAAAAAAGCCCACTATAGACGTTAATCTCTTAAGTTGCTACCCCACTTGATATTAAGTATAGCATATTTTTGTAAAATTGTAAACCATAAGCGGTATAGCATAAGGGTTAACTGGTTAGGCATGTGTACTATTGCATGATTCATCAATATCTTAGGAGCTTCGCGATGTGATAATAAATTTTATCACATCGCTTCGCCTCTACAGCGGCAAAATGTAAAATTTTGCCTTTATGTCCTTCGATATTGATGAATCATGCAAGAAGCACAAGCTTTATTTATTATTATGCTTATGCTATAATGAATGCAAATAATTTGAAAGGATAATAATGGAACCGAATCAGAATACAACGGGAATGTCTAGTGCTAGTGCGGCAGAACAGAATATGGCGGCTGCGCCAGCACAAAATGTGACAGCTGCACCAGCTCAGGGTGCTACTGGCGAGCCGTTACCAAAAGATAACATGATGGCTGCACCAGTGAAAGAAAAGAAAAAGGGTGGAAGCGGAATGTTGATTGGGTTAATTCTGTGCTTACTGCTTGCAGCGGGCGGAATTGGATTTGGTGTATGGATGATGATGGATGGAAATACGCAGAAGGATGCCATGAATCAGCAGATTAGTGCCCTGAAGAAGCAGAATAGTGAGCTGCAGGAAAAGATAAGTAATGATGCTAGTGGTGATAGTTGGGATAAATTTTCACGTAATTTGGCTACACAGAGTATGTATATTATGGGTTATTATTCACATTATAATGGGACGGGTAATGAGCAGTACGTGGCATATGCTTTGAAGGATACTAATGGTCATCTGGTCATTACTGATGCTGGTAATAATATGAACGTTGATAATCCGGTCATTCTGGAACTTGATGATGTGTTGTCGGTTTATTGCATTAGGGTTGGCAATGGTAGTGTACCGTATTTTTATATAGTTGATTTAGATGGTAGCGTTAGTCGTATAGATATTTCAGAGAATTCGAATAGGCAATTGGAAAAAGTGGGAGAATATACTAAGATTGCGACAGTTTTGGAGGCGGCGAATCTAGAAGCGCTTTTAGTTGATATAGACGGAAATATTTATAAATCTCTATAAAAAGCTGGTCTTGATGAGCAATTAGCACTCTTGACGTGAGAGTGCTAATTTGTTACAATGGGGGTATTATGCAAGAGGAATTTAGCGAAATAATGAACAAACTGTCTGAGAATGCAAGGTTTGCTTTGCAGAAATCAGACTACTTTGCGAAACGGTATAATAACGGTTACATGGGGACGGAGCATTTGCTACTCGGAATCATGTCGATGGACAATTCGACTGGTGCGAAAATGTTAAGAGAAGAGGGTGTCACGACAGAGGAGGTCGAGAAGGCCTTAAATAAGGTAGCCGTAGAGGTGCCGGGCTCGGATATGGCGATGATGTCGCTTTCGGAAGCGGTGATTCTGACACTCCGGATGGCGCAGAACTATACGCGCGAGCAGGGTCTCAATGTAATTGGGACTGAGCATATACTATATGCGCTTTTGTCGCAGCCGAATTCGAGAGCTTCTTTGATCTTAACAGGTCTCAAGGTGGATAATGAAAAGGTCCTAAATGAGATCGAGAAATTAGTAGAAGAGCAGACGAAAGACGAGAGAATCAAGGCCGAAAAAGCCAAATATATGAATAAAAAGCAACTGAAATTCTTGACACGTTACGGAAAAGATTTGACGGAAGAAGCCAAGCAGGGGCACCTAGATACGGTGATTGGGCGTGAGAATGAGATTGAGCGGGTGGTGACGGTGCTGTCGAGGCGAACTAAATCTAATCCGGTATTAATCGGTGAGGCTGGTGTGGGTAAAACCGCGATCGTGGAGGGTCTTGCGACCCGGATAGCCAATAATGAAGTGCCGGGTAACCTAATTGGCAAGCATATTTATCAGGTGGATTTGTCGTCACTGGTCGCGGGGACGAAATTCCGCGGTGAGTTCGAAGAGCGCATCAAAGGTGTGATTGACGAGGCGATTGGGGACGACTCTATACTTCTATTTATCGATGAGATACATTTACTTTGTGGAGCTGGGTCTGGCGAGGGGTCGATGGATGCAGCGAATATCTTGAAGCCGGCGCTGGCTAGAAATACAATTAACCTTATCGGTGCGACAACACTTGACGAGTATCGTAGGACGATTGAAAAAGACAAGGCGCTTTCTAGGCGATTCCAGACGGTGATGGTGGAGGAGCCGAGCGCAGCGGTGACTCTCAGGATTTTGAAAGGTATTAAAAATCACTATGAAAAACATCACGGCGTGATTATTCCGGATGAGCTGCTCGAGACGGCAATCACGATGGGGCAAAGATACATTAACGACAGGTTTATGCCGGATAAGGTGATTGATATCATCGATGAGGCATCGGCGATTGCAAAGGTAGCAGCGGATAAAAAAGGCGGTAGCAAATACAAGAAAATGAAGATCGAGAAATCGCAGCTCGAGAATAAGATTACCGAAGCGGCAGAGAAAGAAGACTACGAAAAGGCAGCGAAATTTAAGACTGAGCTCGCTAGATTAGAAAAGGAAATCAAAAAGCTGGAGAAAGCTGGTGTAAAGAAGAATGTCAACCCGAAATTAACTGAAGAGAATTTAGCGACAGCGGTTTCTCTCAAAACTGGAATTCCAGTGTCTAAGGTGCATGGTTCGGAGATGAAAATGCTTCTGGGATTAGAGGACGAACTAAAGAAATCAGTGATTGGTCAGGACGAAGCGATTAGTGCGGTGGCGAAGGCGATTCGAAGAGGACGGTCTGGTATTACGGATTCGCGCCGTCCGATTGGTTCGTTCCTATTCATGGGGCCAACTGGTGTAGGCAAGACGGAACTCGCGAGGGTGATTGCGCGGGAAGTGTTCGGTGGTGAAAATGCTTTGGTGAAGATTGATATGTCGGAATTTGGTGAGAAGCATAACGTATCGCGACTAGTCGGGGCGCCAGCGGGGTATGTTGGCTATGAAGATGGCGGCAAGCTAACCGAGGCGGTCAGGCGGAAACCATATTCGGTAATCCTATTTGATGAGATTGAAAAAGCACATCCAGATGTATTTAATCTGCTTCTGCAGATTCTGGAAGATGGAGTCCTGACGGATGGGCAAGGAAATAAGGTCAAGTTTAATAATACCATCGTGATTCTGACCTCCAATCTTGGTTCGGCCGATATGTACCGCGAATCGGAACTTGGATTCACGGCGAAGACCGTTAAGGATAAGAAAGCTCTAGCAGAAGAATATGAGGAAAATAAATCCTATGCGATGAAGGCGCTAAAGAAAGTCATGCGACCGGAACTAATTAATAGGCTAGATAATATCCTAGTATTTCATGCTTTGACCAGAAAAGATGTAGAGAAAATATTTGATAATTTGATTGATGATTTAAAAAAGCGATTAGCAACGAAAGGAGTTGGATTAAAAGTTGATGAAAAGGCGAAAGACTATCTCATAAAGGAAGGATACGATCCGAAGAATGGCGCGAGGCCGCTGAGACGTAAGATTGAAGACGAGGTAGAATCACTACTCTCGGAAGAAATTATTGCTGAACGCCTGAAGAAAGGTGATATTCCTGTATTAAGATTGTTTAACCATAAATTAAAGCTAACAACCTGATAGTGTTTCTGGGGACGGGGTTCCTCGCGCCCGTCGTTACGGGGCTCGGACCCCTCGCCACCTCGGTCGTAACCTCCGGAGCGCCCCACAAACACTATGCAGGTTGTTAGCTAAAAAAGGAGTAATAATATAATGAAAGATTATTTAGTTCCTACAGTCGTAGAGGAAACCAATAAGGGGGAACGTGCATATGATATTTATTCGCGTTTGTTAAATGACCGGATTGTGTTCCTTGGGGAGGACGTAAATGCACATACGGCGAATTTGATTATTGCGCAGTTATTGTATTTGGCGCACGAAGATAATAAGAAACCAATCAAGCTTTACATCAATTCGCCTGGTGGTTCGGTGTATGATGGGCTGGCGATTATTGATACGATGAACTATATTGAGCCGGATGTGGAGACGATTGGGATTGGACTGCAGGCTTCGATGGGGGCGATGCTTTTGTCGTCTGGAGCTAAGGGTAAACGATATTGTTTGCCGAATGCGCGAATTATGATTCATCAGCCATCGTCGGGTACGGAAGGTAAGATTACTGATCAGGAAATTATGTTACGTGAAGGCGTGTTCTTGAAAAAACGTCTCGCGGAGATTTTTGCCGAGAATACTGGTAAGGATTTGAAGCAGGTGGAGAGGGACATGGATCGTGATAATTGGATGAGCGCGGAAGAAGCTCTTAAATATGGCATCATTGACGAAATCATTCAATAGTTGAACTAAGCTTATGTTTATGATAAGATTATAAACATGAGGACAGTCAAACAATCTGCTAATAATAGGATAATGGTTCTGTTTTGGCAGATTGTTTTTGTGCTTTGTATTTTTACAGTTGGACAATTTGCATTGATGCAAGATGTTTCAGCTGACATGAGAAGTGATTGTTTATATTATAGTGGTGGTAGGGAAGCGATTGAATCGGTACAGTGGGCTTGTGGTGTTTGGGCGGAGGAGTATGGCGAGACGAATGTTTGTTCGTTATGGCTGGGCGGTGATAGTAGTGTTGATCCGACAATCTATGTTGATAGTATTAATGAGTATAAAACAGTTCACTATTATGGTATGTGTACAGATCGTCCAAATACTACGGCGAAGATTTGGGTGGAAAACGATAACAATTCGATTGATAGCTCAGTTAATCTTAATAGGGGTTACTGGGGAAGTCCGACCTTCGTGGATACAACTTTAAATGTGGCGAACTTTGTAGATGGTTCAATGAAGACTACTTCGAGTGAGGGCGATGTATATACTAGGTATATAGATGTGTGTAGACAGAATGGTTCGGCATCGAGCTGTTCTGCATATTCTGGAGCGTGTAGCTGTATGAACGAAAAGGTTAGTGTGGTGGTGAAAAACCATGACTATTATTATGGAAAGGCTGTAGTGTCATCTTCAGACGAGGC
Source organism: Candidatus Nanosyncoccus sp. (assembly GCA_045660085.1). Classification (GTDB taxonomy): domain Bacteria; phylum Patescibacteriota; class Saccharimonadia; order Saccharimonadales; family Saccharimonadaceae; genus Nanosyncoccus. The sequence continues at coordinate 9,684 of JAZRDA010000012.1, read as the reverse complement.
CTTAAATAATGGCGAGGGTGCTGTGCTTGGATTTACTCAAGAAGATGGTAAAGCAACATATTATATTAATGATTGCGATCCCGTGAATGGGTGCTCGGCTAAGTTTTGGCATTATTTAAAACGTGAAGGCGGTGATGGTGCGACTACTTATAATATTAGTAGGACCTCGAACTATTCGTCGGTGAGTGATGATGTGTCGGTGAAAAGTGGGATAGAATCATTTGATAGCGCCAATCCTGTGGAGGTGTATGAAGAAGCATTCGTCAACAAGCTGAAGCCTGGGCAGGTGGTGTGCGAAACACTAACGTTTGCTATTAATAAAGATGGTGAGGAAAAAAGTTTGACAATTTGTGCCTCGGCGCTTGGCAATGCACAACCGCCAGATCCGGATCTAGATTCGCCTTCTGGTGACCAGGCGTATTTAAATATAAAAGTAAAAAATAATAATGTAGAAAAATACAATAGTTATCAAAGAACGGTTTATGCGAAACCGGGTGATACGTTGTCATATAGGAGCACTTACAATCCGGTACTTCAGTATACATATAATATTATTCCAGAAAGAATGAAAATTGACGATGGCGAAACCTTGCCTTTGTCTGGTAGTAATTTAAGTAAATTGGGTGATTTATATAATGAAGTGGCTGCATCTACTAGCTGGAAGAATGCTTATGCGGTGAATGGTGGGTTTAATTCGAGCTTTGGGAAGAAATATCAGTATGGGGCAGGTGACACTCAGGCACGAATTAATACTGATGAGTATAAAGTAGTATCGGCGAATGTGGGGCAATCTCTAGGTGGTAATGCTCAGACCAACTCGTCTGATGAGATTAAAACTACGCCTAAGCAGGTTGCATTTGAAAAGCAAACTGTTGGTGGGGCAGATTATAATGTAGCACATGTAATAACTGAAGCACTGAATAGTGTTGCTTATGCTAAGGTGCCGTATAATTTTCGTACCGCGATAAGTATTAGTTCGAACAGCGAGACGATTGGGGCAGGAGAAAATGGTGTGGCAGATATACTAGTAGATGTATTAACGAAGACCAATAGCGAGACGACAAATGGAAGCAGCGATGAGGCATATGCTACGATAGTGCGGGGCGCAAATATTAAGATGATTGTTTATGTGCCAGGTTCTGGAACAACAAAGGATGGTGTTTTGAATTATGGAACTGGTGGGAGTAGTATTTGTGAGAGATACAGCTCAGCCTCTTTATGCAATGAAACAACGGTTGTGGGTAATGTATCACTTAATTCGGGTGGTAGTCTCAGCGGTAAGACTGACGATGGTGTCAAATCAGTGCCTTTCAACGTCCCAGATTTAGATGCTGGAGCGGAAGTATGTGTGGCGGCCGCAGTTTACCCTTCAAATAGTGGCAGTGATACTAATCTTGACAAAAGAGGGAACGATCAATGGAATGTTTCTGATTCTAAATGCTTCACGATTTTTAAAAAGCCGAGTGTGCAGGTGTGGGGAGCTGGTATATTTTCAAATGGTGACGTTAAGTTGCCGATTAGTGAAAAGAATAATATAAATGGTTATGCGGAGTACAATATTAATTCGAAAGGAAAGTTTTATATCTTTAGTTCGTGGACGGAACTTGAGACGATAGCGCTTGGTACTGTTACCGGGCTGAGCAGTGGGGCTAGTACGGGTTTTGCCCATATTGGTAATGCTAATTTGTGGCCAAGTTATAATAGCGACAATGCATCTAATACTGAACTGCTTGCAGCCTATGGTCCTGGAGGTAGCTATGAGACGGGCGTGAATTACTGCCTGAGAAGCGTATTGACATTCGCTAATGAATCGTGTTCGCGCAACAAGGCTGGTAATATTGGGAATATTTCCGAAGGGAGTAACTTAGAGAACAGCAAGAGAAGTCTGATAGAGCGGTTTAGGAATAGTGAGGATAGCGGTGATATTATTTATGAGAATATGGTTAACTATACCATTCCTGAGAACATTGTAGTTGATAAAGGAATGACAAGAGTAATAGATGCTGAGGGAACAGATGTCACTATCGATCATAATATTGATTATTTGAATAGCCAGGTGTATGGCAAAATGGAAGAGATACCTAAACTAATAATCTATGCTAATAAAATTAAGATTAATTGTAATGTTACGCGTATTGATGCAGTATTGATTGCGGAAAACGAGATTGATACCTGCTATAATTCTGACAATATTAATAACAAGATTAATTCAAATCAATTGGTGATTAACGGTTCAGTTATTACGGATACTCTTTCTGCCAAGCGTACTTATGGTGCTGCTAAGGGGGCGAATTCGATTATTCCGGCAGAAATTATTAATTATGATACGACATTATATTTATGGGGAAACAATCAGGCTAGTGCATCTAGTAAGGGAAGATTGATGCCAGCCTATCTGCGCGATGTGGCGCCGAGGTATTAAACTGCTGAAAAATTAGTGAAAAGATTATTGTGATTATATGACGATTATGCTAATATAGAAATATGGTTAATGATGGAGAGAAGAGGGCTGATAATGGCGGGTTGATAGTAGTCCTTTTTATTTTAGTGACTATAATAATTGGTTTAATTATCTGTGTTCTTTTATTGCATATTAATAAAGGGAAGAATGAACCAACAAATGAAGAGACTAAGATTGCATCGACTATGACGACAGATGAAGATAAAATAGCATTCGAAGACTATATAAATAGATTTAATGAAGTTAGTGTCAGAGCCAATACTCTATATGATCGTGGGTCTGTCTTAGCGAATGAAATACTTGATGTATATGGGCCCACGATTGATTATTATTTATCTCGCAATGATTATTCAAATGCGCAGACATTTATTCTAATGCGGACGGATGATTTGATGAAGTATAATTATAAGAAAGAAGCCATGGATACTTTGATAAATATTGATTATAGTTTTTTTCCGAAGGCTATACAGAATCGATATTATCATCGTATAGTAAGTATCGCAAACGGATTGGGCGAGGACGAGGTGGTTAGTAAATATCAGAAGTTAGCAAATGATACGGAAGCAGCTGTGGAGGAAGCAAAGCGACAATCGCAAGAATGGCAAGAGGTGTTTAATGCTCCAATAAAAGACGAGGATGATAAAAGATGAAAAGAAAAACTATGCTATTATTAATGGCGATGCTGAGTTTAGCTGTCTGTGGACTATTTTGTCAGAATGATATTTATGCTGATGATTTTGTGACTAGTGCCAATGTAGTTTGGATGCCAAATGCTGGTTATACTTGGTATGATGATTTTGATACTAGGACTGGAGGTCACTCTATGTTTGATGTTGAGTTGACGTTCGGGAGCGAATGTGATGGCGAGAATGAATGTGAAATTGTATATAACAGTACTGAATCTCCATATGGTGGTCCAATTGGGTATAGGTTTTGGTGTAATGATGGCGGTTTATATCTGGATGAATGGGGCGGGAGCGACAGAAATAATATAGTAGGTGGAGGTTTTACCATGTCTATCACTACTAGTCTAGATATTGCTAGCTCTAATGCGAGTGAAGAATGGAATTATTATTTCGTAGATGTTTTGCCTCCTGCTGAGCATTACCATACTCCGGTAATAAAGGATTATTATGACGAGAGATACGATCTTTATGGCATTGATTGGCAACCCATACGTGGTAGGATTCGACGACGAAAGGCTTTTAAGCTGGATGTGATCGGTAAGAGCGTTTATGATAATAGTAATATTACTGGAGGTAACATTTTGCCTGCGGCGACTGGTAACGGATGGCAGGAGGCGACTAGGACAGAATTGACTTCCAAGAAGTTTATTTGCTGGAAGACTGTTTTGTCGACCGGTAAGGACAATTGTATACAAAGCCTAGGTAGTGAAGATGATCCGCATGTCTCGGATTTAAGTGGTAATGCGTATACTAAATATCATAAGGATTTGACGGAGGATCATACGGTATATGCATACTATGCTCCGGAATATACTTTGAAAATTAATGTTGGGACTGGGGCTAGCGTGTCGGTGGTACGGGAGGAGTCACCTTATGGTGATTCGACGGGTGAGCTGTTGAATAATTCGACTATCTACGGAAACGATAAGTTGAAAATATGCGTGACTATTCAGAGTGGATATACTCTCCAATCTTATACTATTCAAGAAGGAACTAATACTCCAGCATCAGTTTCGCCGCTCGGACGTTATTGTACTGATTCGCGTTATTATGTTAGCAATGATACTACGATTACTGTGACGACCAATAGAAATGAATTCTACGGTAAATCGATGGTGTCATCAGTGAACGGTGCATGGACCAGTGACAATGGTGCTTCGTTGGGTGCGAATGATACATTTACACAGACTTCGGGAACCGTGACATATTATATTAACAATTGTGATTCAGTGAGTGGTTGTACGGCGAAGTTCTGGCATTATTTGAAGCGTGGAAGTGGCTCCGGTACGACAACCTATAGTATTAGTAGAACATCGAACTATTCTTCCGTGAGTGAAGGTCAAGTAATAAGCCAAACGACAGCAACCGGGTTTGATAGTAATGGCGTACTAAAAGTACGCGAAGAGGCTTTCGTGAGTAAATTGAAGCCTGGGCAGGTGATATGCGAGACACTAACATTCGCTGCTAATAGCGTGGATGGCAATAAGACTCTAACGGTGTGTGCTTCGGCGCTTGGCAAGGCGCAGCCGCCAGATCCTGACAATCCGGATGCGGAAGAAAATCCAAATGAGAATTCTGGCGATAAATCCTTCCTCAATATTAAGGTTAGGAATAAAGATGTATCTAAGTATTCAAATTATCAACGTACTGTTTATGCTAAGCCGAATGATACCTTATCGTTTAGAAGTGTCTATAATCCTCTTTTGCAATATACTTATAGTTTAATACCGCAGCGAATGAAATTCGCTGATAAGACTAATATTTTTCCTGCAAGTGGGACAAATACTAGTACCTTAAGTGCTTTGTTTAACAGTAATCGGACGAGCGTGTCTAGCACAATGAAGGATTGGAATAATGCCTATGCTATAAACAATGAAGGTTTTGCTTCGTCTTCTTCGTTTAATCAGAGTTATGTCTATACTGTTGGCAATACGGCGTTCCAGACCAATACTAATGAGTATAAGATTGTCGCATCTGAAGTTGGTAAGACTCTGAAAGGCAATGCTGCGACTAATACTTTAGATGCGAATAAAACTACGCCAAATCAAGTAGAGTTTACGAAGGCTACGATTGGTGGGGTGGATTATAACTTAGCTAATGTGGAAACAAATTCGATCAAGAAGACAGCCTATGCTAAGGTACCATATAATTATCGTACCGCAATTGATGTAAGTTCCAGTAATAATACTGTGGCGGCTGGTGAAAGTGGCACGGTGGATATCACGATTGATGTTTTGAAGAAGACTAACAGTGAGACGACGGATGGTAGTGAAGAACAGGCCTATGCCACTAAGACGACTAAATCTTCCATAAGGGTAGTAGCGTATGTTCCTGGTAGTGGGACGGTTAAGGATGGAGACGAGAACTATTCTATGGGCTCTGATGGGATATGTGGAAGATATATAGGGGCTTCTCTGTGTGGAGAGAGGGTGGCCTATTCCTCTCAGGTATTTAATTCAAGTGGGAATGTAAATGGTAAGACTGGTGAAAAGAAGAACGATGTTTCTTTCAATGTGCCAGATGCGGATGCGGGATCGGAGATTTGTGTGGCGGTGGCCTTGTTCCCGTCTAGTAGTGGAAGCGATACTAATTTAGATGCCAGTGGTAGTAATACTTGGAATGTATCCAAGTCAAAGTGCTTCACAATTGCAAAGAAACCGAGTATTCAGGTGTGGGGTGGTGGAGTCTTTTCGAAAAATGCATTAAAAACTCCAGTGAGCGCAAAGAATAATCTAGATGGATATGTTGAATATAATATTAATTTGAAAAATAAGAACTATATCTTTGGTTCCGGGGCAGAGCTTGAGGTGGTTGCATTCGGTACGGTGACTGGATTTAGTAGCGGAGCTAGCACTGGGTTTTCACATATTGAGAATGGTGTACTATGGCCAAGTTATAATTCCGACAACACGTCTAATGCCGAGCTTCTTGCTACTTATGGTCCTGGCGGTAGTTATGAGACGAGTATTGATTTCTGCCTAAGAAGTGTTCTTAGTTTTGCTAATGATAAATGTGCTAATACTAACGGAACCGCTGGCGGTCTTGGTGGGTCTGGTAAGAACGACTCTGAGAGAAATAAACTTGCACTAATTGATCGTTTTAAAGACGTGGAGGGGGCTACTACGATTGATTATGAAGAAATAACTACTAATTATACAATTGCGGATAATATTGTGGTGGAAAGAGGCAGAACTAGGGTAATAGATGCTCAGGGTGTGGATGTAACTATCGACCACAACATTGATTTCTTAAATAATCCGGCTCAGCCTTATGAAAGAATGAGTGATATTCCGAAACTAATAATATTTGCGAAAAATATAAAGATTAACTGTGCGGTAACTCAGATAGATGCAGTGCTTATTGCGGAAAATGATATAAACACTTGTTATAGTTCTGAAGATATAAATGATAGCTTGCATTCAAATCAGTTAATTATCAACGGTTCAATCATTACTGATACTTTATCTGCTAATCGCACTTACGGTGCGGCTAAGGGTGTGAATTCGATTATTCCAGCCGAAATAATAAACTATGATGCTACTCTTTACTTGTGGGGTGCGAATAAGGCTGACACGTCGGAATCTCCTGGTCTTAGCGAAACATACGTTCATGAGATTGCGCCGAGATATTAAACTGGTATAATAGGAAGTAATTATTAATGCTGCGGCTGGCTTAGCTGCGGTCAAAATTGGAGGTTTTAATGAAAATACTGTGGACTGATGGAAGTGCGAGCCCGAATCCTGGGCCGGGTGGATTTGCTGTGCTTGAGATAGATGAAAATACCGTCAAGCCGGTAGTGCTTGGCCGTGAGGACGATACGACTAATATTCGGATGGAAGGTTCGGCGATGATTGCAGCGATTAAGTATGCAGGAAATGAAGGTTGTGAAATTCATTCGGATTCAGAATTTTGGATTAATGTTTTAACGAAATGGGCACCAAAATGGAAGGCAAATGGATGGAAGAAACAAACTGGGCCGATTAAGAACCTGGATTTGGTGAAGGAACTGTATGAGTTATACTGTGAGTATTCCGTAAAGTTAATTTGGGTACGGGGACATGTGGGAACAAGATTTAATGAACTTGCGGACGAGTGGGCAAATCGGGCTAGAATGGGGGAGACGATATAATCTCTAAGGGGGTTGTTGACTTCGTAGAGTTAGGGTATAATTAATGACATGAAACTATCTGAAGAATTGATTTATCGCGGCTTTTCGGCCGAGACGACGATTGAGAATCCAGCGGATCTGGATAATCGTAAGAGTAAAAAATTTTACTGGGGAGCAGACCCATCGGCAGATTCGCTGACGATTGGAAATTTGGCGGCACTAATGATGTGTGCATGTTTTGTAAGGCATGGTTATCAGCCATACCTACTAGTAGGTGGGGCGACTGGTCAGATTGGTGATCCGAAGGATAATGGAGAACGCGATTTGAAGCCGCTTGAAGAAGTCGAGCATAATAAACAATGCATCAAAAAGCAGGTTGAGGAAGTGATTAGTAATACTACTTCTCGACTCGCGCCTGCGCGCCCGTCGTTACGGGGCTCCGGCGCTCATACCGCTCCCGTTGTCGCGGACGGTCTCGAAGTAGCATTACCTAATCACCTCGACGTGACTATGGTTGATAACTATGATTGGTTCAAGGATATGAAGTATCTTGATTTCCTGCGCGAGGTCGGAAAGGCGTTCTCGATGACCCAGTTACTTGATCGGCAGTTCGTGCAGAATCGGATTGGTGAAGGCGGCTCGGGGATCTCATATGCTGAATTCTCCTATACCTTAATTCAGGGCTATGATTTCTTGCATTTATATAGAGAATATGGTGTAGATTTGCAGCTTTGTGGAGCGGATCAATATGGTAACTGTACGAGCGGAATTCATTTAATTAAGAGAATAGAAGGTGGTGAGGCTGACGTGTGGTCGACACCGCTTGTGATTGACCCGGTAACGGGGAGGAAGTTTGGTAAATCGGAAGGTAATGCCATTTGGCTAGCATCGTCTGATAATGGTGGTGGGAACTATACGTCGATTTTTGACTTTTATCAATTCTGGCTGAACCAACCGGATGAAGCAGTGGAATACTTAATAAAGATCTATACGCTACTTGAGAAGGAGCAAATTGAAGAAATCCTAACGAAACACCGTGAGCATCCGGAGGAGAGGATTGCACAGAAAGCTTTGGCGCGAGGAGCGACGGAAGTGGTGCATGGTAAGAATGCGGCCGATGCGATTGAGAATCTGACCACGGTGTTATTTAACCGAGAGACGAATTTTGCGGAATTCAGTGAAGATGAGCTACTTGAATTTGCAAAATACCTGCCTGTGGAGAAGAGGGGGAAGCAGCTTGCGGATATTTTAGTTAAGAATGGGTTTGCGGAATCGAAGAAGAAAGCGCGAGAGTTTATCTCGCAGGGCGCAATTACAATAAACGGTGAGAAGGTAAAAGAAGATATAGTCGTGAACCAGACGGCGATGGTGAAAAAGGGTAAGAATAAATTCTTGGTGGTGAAGTGAAATATTTAGCGATTCTAGGTAGGCAGCCGGAAATATCAATAGCGGAACTTGACTCGCTACTGGGCGGGTCCTGCCGGGACGTGTCCTCCCCCAAAAATGATACGTGCATTTTTGGGGGACCCCCTCCAGCCCCGTCACCCGCCTATGTTGAGTTTGCTTCTGATAAGCTTCTGAATATTGATAGGTTGGGAGGAACATTGAAACTGGCGATTGAGTTAGAACAAAAGCCCCTGGATTATCTTCAAGAGTTGCCGGAGGGGAAGATTACGATTGGAGTGTCGGATTATTCTAGGCGGGCATCGCGAAAAAGCGCACAACAAGAAGCATTGAAGCTGAAGAAGATTCTGGTGCGACATGGTAGGTCAGTGCGAGTAGTGGAGAATAAAGATGCGGTACTTTCCACGGCGACATCGTTACGCAATGGTCTTAGTGGTAAAAATGAGCGTAAAGTAGAGTTTATTAAAGTTGATGACGAGTGGTATAGGGTGATTGGAGTGCAAGATATTGATGCGTACGCGAAACGCGATCAGGCGAGGCCGGCGCGTGATGCTAGGGTGGGGATGCTACCACCGAAACTTGCTCAAATTCTAATTAATCTATGTGGGCCACTGGAGTCTGGTTCGGTAATACTAGATCCGTTTTGTGGTACTGGCGTAGTCTTGCAAGAGGCTATTTTGATGGGATATCGTGCTTACGGCACCGATATCAGCGATAGGATGATTGAATTTAGCGAAACGAATCTTATTTGGCTTAGTGAAAAATACGTACGACGGTTGATTTCAAATACTTTCTTAGAGGGATCTGTCGGAGGTTACGACCGAGACAGAAAGGGCGCGAGCGACCCTGTGCCCGAGAAGGAAGTATTTGAAATCAGCCAGGGCGATGCGATTTCTTTTCACTGGAAACAGCCTATCGATGCAGTGGCTTGTGAGGGATATCTCGGAAAGCCTTTTTCAAAAATACCGACAGATAGAGAACTAAAGGTGCAGAAACAGGAATGTGGAGCGACTATTGTTGGATTT
>JAZRDA010000011.1:0-25043 GCA_045660085.1 Candidatus Nanosyncoccus sp. | reverse complement strand
CAAGGGACACATGTATCGAGGTCGGTTACGGTTATAGTTGGCAAGCTTGAACTATAACAACTCTCGCAAGAGACGTAACATTAAGCTTTACACTGTCAGATGAAAATTGCACAACTAAGTTGTTAAACAAATCCTTCGCCTCAAAGGGCGATTTTTTGTGTTATAATCTGATTAATAAATAAGAGTTTCTGGAGCTACTAAGAACAAAACAGGGAATAAGCACAAAATGACCGAAATAATTATCGAAAAAAACAAGAATAAGAATGTGGCCACCAGGCGCTTTCGTTTTGGTCTCCTAGACTGGCTTTGTGTAGCAGTTGGTATTACCGTATCTATAGTGACTATCCTCACAGACCAGAGTCGCCCCTTGCCTTATGTCGTGGCTAGTATTGCTTTGCTTAACGCCGGCATCCTAGAGGTAATTCTTGGGATTAATGGGCGACGTAGCTGTTACATCTTTGCGCTAATTAGCGCCTCGGTTTCAATCTTTATTGCACAGATCGATCATTTTTATGGAAACCTACTCATCAATGTTTATTACATCCCCCTATCTCTCATCGGCTTTTATGCCTGGGGGAAGCATAGTGATAAGAACAAAGATGTCATTGCCCGTAAGCTTACTACGAAGCAAATTATCATTCTGGGTATTATTTTTGTCATTTCATCTCTCGGACTGAAACTAATACTTGATTCCATGGGTAGTCATTCGACCATGCTTGATGGCATCACCACCATCATGATTGTTGTTGCAAGTCTCCTAGGAGTCCTGCGCTACCGCGAACAGTGGCTAGCATGGCTTATTGCGGATGTCTTGCTTCTAATCATGTGGATCGGCACGGGCGGCCCCGCCATTATTACCATAAGAGTCTTCTTTGTCCTCAGTTCTATTTATGGCTATATCAACTGGCGTAAACTGGTAAAAGGGAATAAACGCTCCTAATCAGTATGTTTGTCTAGTTCGTCTTGCCCAGTAGCCTTACGTATATATTTCTTCGCGAATAGAAACATTTGCCGCATCGCATCGGCAATCTCGGGCGATTCAATAAGGGTAGACATGCCATTTTTCTCATAGTTAATAAAGGCCACGTTATCGCCGAAAATGTCAATTTCTACTGGGGAATCATAGTTGTCTGGAGGTAGAAGCGTTCTAGTTAAACCCCACATTTTCTCATCTTTTTCAGTATAGGAGGTAAATTCAGAAGGTGAGATATTTTCAGCCTTTATGCCAGCTGCCACCCTAGCTTTTTTGTGCGCCTCCAGGTCTTCGGGGACGGCTTTTTCATCGTAAGGGCTTCTTACGAAATAAAACGTATCTCCAGTCGCCACAATCTTATTGTAAATCATTTGAACCCCCTCTCTCCCATAAAACGTCGTCGCGCCAGGAGTGCTCTGATGCTCGTTGTAATAATTTATCAGGGCGGGGAGATTACCCTCAAGATTCTTCGCCTGTCTCGCAACTTTCCGCAAGCGTTTTTCTGCAATGCCCTCGAGTACCGAAGGGTGGTTAGGGACATAGGCGGCGATTTTGCCCTTATCCTTCTGGGAAATAATACCTAATCCCTCCAGCTTTTCCGCTGCTGAATAAACGGTGGTACGATTTTCGCCCACTCCTGTTGCAATTTCAGTCGGAGTGCTTTGCCCGTGCTTAATTAGATATAAATAGATTTTCGCTTGGACCTCGGAAAGCCCAGTTTGTACTAATAATTCAGTATTCATACCCCCATTATAGCACAAGAATTATAAAATTGTCGAGATTATTTCGACAAAATATCACTCATTCCGCCCCTATAAAAAAGAAATTTATCATTACCACATTGACAAAACACAACCTTTTTGTTATAATAGTGGCAACAATCAAACAAATGTTGTCATACATTTTAGGAAGGTTGTGTAAGAATTAATATCATGGTGGGGTGAGCAAGGAAGTAGATATCATACTTCTTCCTATACCGATATTAAGGTACATTAAAAATGCATTGCCATAAATAATACTAACTATCCTAATAAAACCAATTGGGTGGGCACACTTAATATGGGTGGGATAAGTTATCTCAGTTCACTATACGTGAGCTGAGCCGAGTAGAATAAATCAAGAACTGATCCATCTTCTTCATTTATTCACTCAGCTCTGCTCACGACCCGTAAAACGGTACGGAGTGGATGACGGTGGGAAAGACCAAGCCTTCGAGTCCACATTTACATCGTGGCAGGGAAGGAAAAAAATCCGGGGTGCTGAGCCCCAACAATAATCCCGACCCCGGGGAGAAACGGGTACACCCCAAAAGGGTGGGAAAGGAGATTGCTATGGCAAACTCCATTTCTAAAAAAATCGATGCTTCCTGGAGCGGTGGGAGTACAAACTTGTATTTCAAGATTGAGGGCGGTAAGCCGGCAATCCTTGATTACGAGTTTGACTGCGAGCTACTGCATAAAAAATGTGGTGGTAAGCAGTATTACTGCTCCCGGAGCGGATGCTCCGGAGCCGGGTATTTCTTCCACCTCGGCGATCTTACCCCATTGGGATATTATCGTGTCGACACTGCCCATAACAATTGGCAATGTTTCGAGGTAGTAGGGAAAACAGTAGGAGAGGAGGATGTCTCCGTGGCTGTCCCCTATGTCAGCCACACGAAGGACAAGTCGGAGATTCTCCGGAATTACCCGACCGTCATCAAGGTTGGGGATAGGGTCGTATATTGCGATTACTATTCCAACTTTGTGACTATCCTTCGGGACATCCTCCTGGGGAAGGCCCTTCCCGAGGAGTGTGTGATCGACGGCGTCACCTATGGGCGCCACGGTCACCGCACTCTCACCAGGACCTTCACTGAGCCCTGGTCCGGGGATTGGGAAATAACCTTGGAGCACTACAATTTATGCTCCATGGAGAATTGCCCCAATCCATGGGAATTCTTTAGCGAGAAACTGAAGAACTTCCGGGCCGGGGAACGGGAGAGGGTATATCAGCTCCTCTCGGTCGAAAGGCTGGAGGATGGTACATTCGTGCGAACTGTAAAGTTCGATGCCGAATTGTATCGTGGGGAGATTCTCCCCGGTGACCCCCTCTCCCCCGACGGCATCCTCACCGCCGGCTGGCAGCGGCTCTCCGAGGATGTCCTCGTTCGCTTCTACGATAGAAGCAACGAGGCACATCTTCTGGCTTACGCCAAGGCCGATGAGGCCTATGAGGACTTAGCTGGGAAGCTTGCCGCTCGTATGGGCGAAGGCGAGGAGTTTATCTCCTTCGTTTCTACCCACGAGGGTAGGTATGTCGAGTATGAATTGGCAGTAACAAAAGTGCTGTACCAACTCGATTCGGCTACCCAGTTCGAGGAGGTTCGAAAGGGTCTGGCGCAGAAAGTCCGCAGGGACGTAATGAGTCGGGCCCGCCAGTGGATCGCCAACGTGAAAGACCAGACTATTCTGGAAGCGATTCCGGATGAAATGGTCGTCACGATTGACGACTCCCTGGATGCGGGAAATTGTCGCCCGGGAACTGAGGCTTTCGTATCTCAGTACTTCCCGGGTCAGACCCAGACGACGGTGGGGGAGCTGAAGAAATACGCTGGCAACTATAATGTCATGCGGCTATTTCGCCACCTCGCCGCCACAGGGCGGTTCGACCTTCCGGTCGAAACTACCGCATAGGGGATCTCCCCGTGGCGCCGTCCACCTTAAAGACCGGCGGTGGTAGCTCACCTAAAAAAGCTTTGCTCAACCCCCCGGTTATTACACCGGGGGCTTTTCATGCCACAAGCTTCATGAATCTCACAAAACCCACGACATCCAAGCTCATTCGGTACTGCTCTCGTCTAGTCTCATGTTTTACGCTGAAAGCCCTAGGGTTTTACGCCCCCTATCCTTCTTCTTTTCTTTCTCAAATCTCTCCTTGAAACTATTCAAATCACCTCTTCTCGGCGGATGATCGAGGCAAAGCTTCACCATTACCTCATCGATATATTCCACTATCTTACGAAATCCTTCCGAAGTCCCATAATTATCTTGATTAAACCAATTGGTATTATGATTGAGCGAGAAACCCGTACCGTGGTCTTTACTTCGTAGTAGGTTTCCTAAGCTAATCAGCCTAGCGATTTTACCAGAAGGAGTATCGTATCTATCACCGATTGCTGCAAGATCGACCGAGACCATACCAGTCTCGCGTATAACATCGCGGTTCTTGTCATTGGCCGGCTCCCCTGGGGCACGGCCTTCGCGGTCTAGGCGTATCGCACTTACCCTGTCCATCGTACTAGAATCATAGTACTCTAAATCATGTACTCTCGCCTGGTCGGGCCTATATGGACTCGGAAAATCAAAAGGATTAACTGGATTCGCAGTGAAGCTAATCGATGCCTCCACCCCAGTATTTACGCTATTGGGGTTGTATGGACTACTTTTTTTCCCATATTCTATCGCTGGGTCGAAAGTATGCGACCCCTCTGGCCTGGTATATAGCAATGCATGGCCATACCTTGGTGAGTAGAAATGATAAAGAGTCCTCCATTCTCTTTGAATAGAAGGATTAGGGGATAACATTATCTCTGCAAACGCCCCTTTCTTACCAGACATGACATCATGTATGGACCCATTTATGATTTCCAAAGAATCCGCCTCATACTGCAAAGCCTCAATCGCCGACCGAAAATCAAATCTAACTTTTCCCGCCCAGTCCAGGTCACCCACCGCTACGCCGTCTTCTGCAATCATTTCAAATACCTTAAGCGCATCAGTCAACCTCTCGTTCGCTGCTCTTACGTATTCATTTGTGAATTGACCACCGTCAAACTTCTCAAATAAACCAGTAATTCCGTCAATCGATTCGCGGCAAAACTCTACAAGGTCAAAAACTTCCTCTTTCTCACCGTCACTCAATCGCTCGGAACCAGCAATTGTAAGCAGGGAATCACCAAAATCTTCCCCGAAATCCGCCGCCACAAAGCTCTCTAGGAACCGCTTACGAAGGTCCTTGTCCTCTATATTCTGCATGACGGCACACATCTTATCGAAACGTTCATTACTGGCTTCCGTCATAAATTTTAATAGTTGAGCCTGCGCCTCAATGGGTATTTCGACCAATTTGAGGTTTATTGTCTCTTCGACTTTATTTTTCATCCAAGCATTGTTATGGATGATTATAAGGCAATCTAAGGCCTCTTCGTTTAAGCCCGACTGACTCTCTGCGCCGTATAGTATCTTGCCGCTTTGATCGGCGATCGTGTCGAATGTGCTGAGATCGAGCCAAGAATCCCCAAGATAATCCTCCTTTTCCTCAAATTCAATCGTTGCAGCAGCATCAGAGGCTACCTTTACCAACTGTCTGTCTGTAGGTAGAGAAGGGAACTCCTGATGTAGCCTCTTTTGATTTCTATCAAAAATTTTTTTACTTAGCGCAAGTTCGAGCTTAGAAAGCCGAGTGTGATAGTTGCTCAGTACTTCGTACCCTTTTTCGCCTTCGTAATCTTTATCTTCCAAATCCAACCCCATAGAGTTAGAAAAAGTCACTAGGTCACTTGATTCTAGGCGGGCTATCTCAAGTTTAATTTCTTCTTCGCTCATCTTCTCTTCTATTGGGGTGAGAACGCTTTCGGGTATCATGCCCAGTTCGACAATTGTGGAATACCCATATTCTTGTTCATCTAAATGGAACTCATCTGATTCATCCTGCCGCTGTAAATAATCTTCAGAGCAGGACTCTGCCCCTCTTTGGGCCAATATTTTAAGTAGCGGTGAAAATCCCTCGTCTTTTTCTACATCTTCGAAAACCTTATACGCATCAAACATGGCATAAGCGGTGTCCGAATGGGCCATCTCAACTACCTGCGATAAATACCCTAATTGCTCAACCGGCTTTAGCTTTTTCAAATCGGATAACTGCTTAATACCAGTTTTGTATTCATCATCATAAACACCTGGCTGCCGACTCCTAGTCTTATCCTCATCAGATGGCTTATAATTATCGGGTTCAGCGGGTATTGGTATCTTATACGGGATTATTTCCATTTGATTATCTCCTTATGCTTGCTGTGTATATTATACCACGGACATGTTACCGATTCATTCTAGTATTTTTAAGGTTTTGTCGACACTATTTCGACAAATTCTCGCCCATTTTACCCCTGTAAATAAAAAAATAAACATATTCACATTGACAAAACACAACCTTTTTGTTATAATAGTGGCAACAATCAAACAAATGTTGTCATACATTTCGGGAGATTGCGTAAGAATTAATATCATGGTGGGTGAGCAGGGAAGTAGGCATACTTCTTCCCATACCGATATTAAAGTACATTTATAATATGCATTTTGTCATAATTAATTTCCCGATACTCTTGGGTGGGCAAATCTAAGGGTGGAAAAAGACAACTCAGTTCGAAATAAACACGGGCTGAGCAGACGAATTTGACCCGTCTGCTGAGCTCGTGACTGATAATCATAAGCTCATGCTTTTATATCTAAACAATATAAGGGCAGGACATTAACAATTTAGCTCATTACCTAAATCCTTCTACTGCAAAAGCCCAGCGGTATAAGAGGCCTAAAATGGATATCCAGGCTTCTTACACCGTTGGGCAATAGGGCTCGCGGCTAAATAGTATTGGCCGGCGGGCCCAGAATACGCAGAAGGAGGAACTATGGCACAGATTAACTTTTACGCGGTAATCGACGGCAAGACGGTGGTGAACACCACCCCACACCCGCTCAACTTCCTGAACCAGGAAGGTGAGACGGTCGTAGTGCCGTCGTCTGTTGCTCCTGGTGAGCGCACCAGCTCCTGGCTGGTCAACGCTCAGGCGGTCGAGGAGAAGGTTGGTGCGGACCTGGTCCGCACTGTCTTCATCGGCACCCCCGAGGGGGAGGCCATCCTCGACGCCATCGAGACCTGGGCCCGCGAAGAGGGACACGATAATCTCCGAATTATCGGCTCCATCATCGCCGCTCAGGCTTATCCGGGTCGCGTGCTCGGCATGTGCCCGGCTCCCGGTTTTGAAAGGGTGGCTCCCGCCGAAAAGCGGATGACTACCCAGAAGTTTACGGTTTACACCAAGTAAACCGGCCGTGGGGTGCAACAAAAGGGGATTATACTAACCCTCCCAGGTAAAAGCTGGGTTCCATATTGGGTGATGAGCCCCGTCGGAAGCTTCGCGTATGAAGCATTCAGGGCTTCGCGGCTTCCGACGTTAAACACCCTCCAGGGGACGGCGGGCCCCATTCCTGAAACCCGCCAACTTCTAAAATTCCGCGCTTTTCTCAAGTGTTTGGCGCGATAATAAAATTAAACACTTTTGCTCGTAGCCCTCGGTTATTACGCCGGGGGCTGCTTTTTTACATTAGTATACCAACACAGCACCAATGTTTACCTCTTATGCATTGACAATCTGTCGCGTTCGTGTTATAATAATTTAAGGATAGTTCGTTAGAAGGTGAAACGCAACTTTGGAGGTTATGCAGGGCTTTTTCACGCGAGTTGAGCCGAACAGAATATAACTAGGATTTAGTCTGATTTATTCACTCAGCTCTGCTCACGATCGTCATAAACGGTTTACAAGCAGAAAAAGATGAGTAGGGAGGAGGTGAAGAAATGCCCGTTTTACTCATCATCTTAGTAATTGCCCTATGGTCAGAGGGTAAGATCTAAGGCAAGACCCGGCGGGGCAAAACGCTGACGGTGGGAAAGACCAAGCCTTCGAGTTCGCATATCTCGTGACAGGGAAGGAAAAAATTTGCGGGCGGAAGCCCAAAAATTTCCCGACCCCAGGGAAGAATTGGGTACGCATCCGAAGAGATGCGGGAAGGGATTCATTGATGATGAACCTCTTTAAGAAACTGGCGGGTTTTTTAAAAAAACGCCGCCTCATGAAGGTCGCTCCTAGCATCCTTTCGTTGGATGCAGAGACTAACGGCCTCTGGGGACAAGCCTTCGCCATCGGCGCCATCCTGTATGGTGGAGATGGAAAGGAAATCGCCCGCTTCATCGGGCGCTGCCCCATCAATGGGAAGGTGAACGAGTGGGTGGCCGAAAACGTTCTTCCTCAAATGAAGGACGTGGTAGTCACCCATAAAACCTATCCAGACCTTCTTCGGGCGTTTATGGCCTGGAGGGCCGCCCATCGGGGCGGGACCACGATCGAGATTGTCCATGTGGGCGTCCCGGTCGAGGCCCGGCTCTTCCAGGATGCCTACCAGATGAGCATCATCGGGGACTGGGATGCACCCTACCCGTTGGTGGACATCGCGGCCATTCCGGAGATTGGACTTTCCGTGGATAGCTATAATGCTGTTTATGGCATCAGTCCAAGCCCGGATGAGTTTAGTGGGGGGACTCATAACCCCCTGTATGACTCTGCGGCGGCGGCAATTGCCTACCGCCACTGGCTGAAAACGCCGCGACTACTGCGTGGATGGAAGATAAAAGTCTCCTGGTGGCGATAATTGGGAGATACGGGGGCAAAAGGGCTAGAAGGGGCCCTAACGGCCGTTCGATCGGCTAAAATCCTTCAGGGCGGGCCGAATGGCCCGCCCTTTATCATGTTTTAAACCAACCAATCACCATCAATGGTATTAGTCTATGATGCCTATGCTTGACGGAGGGAACAGTGCGTGGTATAACATAGCACACTAGTTCTTTTCGGAAGGAGGTGACCATTATGGCAACAGAGAAGGACAGTGCGACGGCCCAGGTCGCTACTAACACCAAAAAACGGTTAGGACAGTTCGAAGTGTACAGCAGATTCAAAAAATCTCGTTGGAACCAACTGCCTGCGCGCATGACGTTGACGGTAATCTTCGAAAACACTCGTCGCGGATGGACATTCGTAAAAGAGGGTGGCAAGAGGTACATGAACGTCATGTCACTTGAAGGGGAGATGTGTGGCAAAAAGGCAGTCATTTGGCTGTCTCCTAACGGTGCTGGTGTAGGGGAGTACAAGTAACAGCGTACTGCCCGCAAAGTCCAGGCGCTTCTTATGGCCTGGGCTTTTTCTATTTTTGGCTTAGATTTTTATCTGTTGTCGCCCTCGCCGTGCAGTTTATTACGTTTTTGTCGACTTTCGAGCTTCTTAAGATTCCTGTTAGCCACCTCTGATAAGGGCACATTCAAATACCTCGCAATCGAGGCAATATACCAGAGTGTATCGCCCAGTTCTTTAATTACTAAATCATAGTCTTCATCTGAAGCAATACCATTTTTATCTCTTAAGATTTTCTTAATTTTATCTGCCGTCTCGCCTGCTTCGCCGGTTAGCCCTAAGACCTTTTCAATAAACCCCACCGCCTTTAGGTCCGCCGTCACCTTCGCTAGGTCATACTTCGCCGCCTTTTTCTGGTATTCGTCAAAATCCATCTGCCTCCTTATCTGTAAACATTATACATGATATAATACAAAGATGGAAGATACCAGGAATCTCATCGATGAATACAAAGGCATGGAGAATGAACAAGTTTTTGCCGCCTTGTCTAAAAAACGCACGTCGCTCGAAATCGCCATCGAAAACGTTGAACACGATTTTAACATCGGTTCCATCGTGCGCACGGCTAATTCGTTCAATGTGGCGAAAGTCCACATCATCGGGCGCAAGAAATACAATCGTCGCGGCGCCATGTGCACTGACAAATATTTAAGAATCATACATCATCCCACCATCGAGGATTTTCTGAAGACCCAGGAGGGCAGGGAATTAGTTGCCATCGAGAATAATACCCCTCGCGCCAGGGAATTACATGACAAAGAATTCAAACCCAACACCACTCTGATCTTCGGCTCGGAGAATAGTGGTATTACCGAGGAGCTCCTAGAGAAGGCTCAGGATGTCAGATTTATTGAATCCTTTGGCTCTACGCGCTCTGTCAACGTCGGTGCTGCGGCCGCTATCGCCATGTATGAATGGACCCGCCAAGTCGTTTTCTCAAAATCTTGAAAAATTCATCAGAATCTGATAGAATGAAAGTACGGGGTAATAGCTCAGTTGATTAGAGCGCTGCCTTTGCAAGGCAGAGGTCCAGGGTTTGAGTCCCTGTTACTCCACCAAACCTTAACAATTTGGGGATATAGCTCAGCTGGTTAGAGCGCGTCACTGATAATGACGAGGTCTGTGGTTCAAGTCCACATATCCCCACCAGATTATAAGAAATTCGGCATTTAGGGCCGTTTTTTTTGATGTTTAGTTCTATGCTGTCAGCTTCAAATACTTCTCTTCACCCCTCGTGGCGACGGCGAAATATAGGAACAGAGCGATAATTATAAAGATTGCATTCATCATGATAAGCCCGACAGTCTGCCCGACGAAGAAGCAAATCGCAAAAACGAGGGAAATCGTCACTAGTACCATCCCTAGCCCCAGGAAAGTGGCCACCATTACGCTAGCGCTCTGTTTTACGACTACTGCATCGGTCTCCCCGTCAAAGCGCGGATACTTCAAATTAATCAATATTCCAATCAACTCTGTCACAAGAGGTAACAAAACCGCCGCGATTAGAATCAGGGTCGCATCTAGGAAGCCAAAATTGAATCTCGCAAACATTATTATGCTACCAATTACCGTCACTGGTACTATCAGTATCATCGAGGCTAGCACTTTAGTCATAATGACTTTCTTACCGCTAATCGGCATTGTTTTTAACAGATTGAATGCTTTGCCTTCAAGCGAAATCATGGTTGCCGTAATGCAGGTTAGCAGGCTAGCAAACGCCACCATCGCGAACGTAATGCTGGGTAGATAAGAGTATACAACATCCAAAGTTAATGGAAATTCCTCAGAAGACGACACAATCGAGTTCGCTATTCCATCAAAATTAAAGCATAGTGCCACGGTTGCTATAATGAACATTACTAGCCCTATTGCCGTATTCATCAGTAAAACTGGCGTATTGAAGTACCGATTCAATTCCTTTCTCACCATCGTGGAGGTCTGGCTGTGCCTTGCAAAACTGTACCTGACGGCCGTATTTTCAGACCATTTTATCGTGCTAAGTCGAGTAATAATCTGGAAGCAGAAGCGACTGATTAAAAATACCGTCAACGCTAATATTGCTAGATTGATAACCACAAAAATCAAATATTCAAGGATATTAAAATGAGTCGCCAGATTCACAAAAGTTGCTGCCGGGTAGTAGAACTCGTTTATTTTGTTACCGAGTATAACCATGGAATGCCCATCGGTATCCGATGATACACTAATGAGGAACGCTAACCCTATTGATACAAACATTACCACGAAAGAGAGAATCACCTGAAGGAGAGTCTTATGCTTGAATCTGCCCGATATTGCCGATATTACAAGACCAATAATACATGATACCGCTATTGGTATTACCGGCATCAATACTAGCATCGTGATGGCAACAAGAAAGTAAGATGCCCCCACCTCTGCATTCATCGCATAGGCAATCATAGCGGGTAACAAGAAAATCAGACAGTAAAGCATTTCAAACACGTAAAACTTGATTATCCTGGCAGACACTATTACCGGCCGTTTAATCGGCATAGCCAGCAGCATGTCATTATCTTTAGGCTTAAATAGCAGGTCCCCAGATTTATAAGAACCCTCCATCAGTATTACCATAGTGGTCACTAACGTATAGATCGATAGTATCGTGGATACTGCCCCGTCTTCTTTAAAATCTGATACCATCGTAGTGGCGCTAAAGAGCATTAGTATCCCAATTAGTGCAGCAAGCACAATTGGCATAATTCGCCTGGATTGCTCAGTTTTGCCACGGTAGCTGAAGAGCTGCAGCCCCTCTGACATTGTAGCTTTAAGCAGGGAAAACAGCTTGCTCATTTTTCCTCAAGCTCCAAGAATACTTTCTCTAGCGATTTATCACCACGAATTTCCTTCATGTCTCCGACTTTGACAATCTTGCCCTTCTTCACAATCGCCACCCTGTCGCAGAGTTTCTCCGCCATATCTAGAATATGGGTAGAGAAGAAGATGGTACCACCACCCTGGACAATCTCTCGCATCACCCCCTTCATGTCAAAAATTGCCTTCGGATCCAGTCCTACAAACGGCTCATCCATAATCAGAACCTTCGGCTCGTGTGAGAGCGCCGCAATCAGTGCCACTTTCTGCCTCATCCCGTGCGAGAACGATTTAATCACATTATTAAGCTCGCCTTCCATGTTGAACATCTTGGCAAAACGCATTATATTCTGCTCTCTTACTTCAGTAGGCACATCATACATATCGCAGACGAAATTAATAAACGAAATCGCCTTCATATTGTCATACAGCTCTGGGTCGTCAGGGATGTATGCCATAATCTTTTTGCATTCTAAAGGTTCGTCCTTGATCGACATCTTATCAATCAGAATCTCACCTTCGTCGAAATCCAATATGCCGCAGATCGACTTAATTAATGTTGTCTTGCCGGCACCATTATGACCGATAAAGGCAAAAATCTCACCCCTCTTTACCTCAAATGACACATCGTCTAGTGCCTTTTTACCCCCGTAACTCTTACTAACATGCTTTATACTAATCATACTCAAATTATAGCACAAACAACTCACCAGCATAGCTGAAGGGAAATTATTATAATAAAAAAGCGGAACCGCCCGGTGTTTGGGGGGCGGTTCCAAGGTCATACATTATTTTGAGTAGTCCTCGCAGTTTACCTACTCAAAACTAACCCCATTTTATCTCACGAAATGCATATTGTCAATAGCTTTTTCCACAAAATGTGTAAAAAAGTGCTTAAAATCTGTTCGGCTTTTTCCACAATATTACAACATATTTTAAAGAATTAGCATATTGACAAATAATAAGCACTATGGTATAATAAGCTCATAGTTATTAATTTAACATTTTGGTGGGCAGAATAGGAGTTCTAGATGTCTGGAACTAAAGCTGGCGGCATGAAAGCTGCTGCTACTAACAAAGCTAAATACGGCAAAGAATTCTATGCTCGTATTGGTAAAAAAGGTGGCCAAAATGGTCACACCGGCGGATTTGCTGCCAACCCTGCTCTTGCACGTATTGCAGGTGCCAAGGGTGGTCGTATCTCCCGTCGTGGCCCAGCTAAGAAAGCTGCCTAATTAATCGAAGAGACTAGAATTGCGCAAATGTGTCCTAAGGGACATAAGGACTTGGCTCAAAAGCGGCTCCGGAGCGTGCCCGAAGGGCACGCTTGCGCAATTCTAGTCTCTTCTTTTTTGGGAACATCCATATCTGGGGCAATGATATCGACCATCTGGTGTCTGAAATCGTGTTAACCCGCATTCCGGGCAACGCGATTTTTTGTGCAGCCAATCCCTGTAGGTGTCCAGTTCCATCTGAATGAAATCCTCATCTATTTTAATAGAGTAATGAGCCGCGAGTTCCTGGGCCTTTTCCCAGGCATCGGCCTCCATTCGGAGCCTTTTTATATCGGTGTCAAAAGAGCGGTGTTTAAGCAGTGCATGTGCCAGTTCATGCAGCAATTGGGGTTCCCAGTTGGCCTCTTCCGTGCCAACGACGATCGTCCTAGGCGGTCGGAAAGAGAACCGCTTGCCAGAGACAAATCTGAACTCCGGATAGTCTAGTTTAATCTGTTCTAATAGCTTTTCATTCATTTGGAAGTCGCATCGGCATCATTCTTCTGCTTGGCATATAAGTAACAGCCATAAATTACGGATTCATTCGGGCGTTTCGGCCTCTTCAACTTCACGTCAGGATATTTGGGTAGAAACTTCACATATAACTTAAAGATTTTCCCAAGTGGCCCCCCTAATACAATAGTGTCAGGGTGATACTTTTGGATGACATCATGAAGTCCCAGATTAATCCGCGCGGCAATATCCTTAAGGATGGCCTTCTTACGCAGATTAGTAGCATAATCAACATGATAGTGCCTCTCAAGAGCTCTAGCAGCAGCTATGTCCTCCCATTCCAAACGACTTCCATCATAATCATATAGCCAATGTCCCGGCTCAAAATCATTAGAGAGGGGAAGAATGGTATTGTTCTCGACAATTCCGCCGCCAATCCCAGTCGAAAAGGTTAGAAAGACAGTCCTTCCAGGAATCCTATAGCCCTCATAAAGTGTGGCTAGATTAGCATCGTTTTCAAACCAAATTGAGCAACCGAACAACTCGTTTACAGGGGTAAAAATATCAATCCCATCCCAGTTACGATTGCCAAATTTGACTGAATAATTTTTTTGTACAAGCCCAGGAATCGCCACGACAATCGACTTGATTTTATACCTCCTAAACTGCTGCAACGCCTCAGTTAGGTCATTAATAAAAGTCCTAGACCCCTGTGCAGTCTGAAACTTCCGACGTCTAACCACCCTACCTCGCTTCGAGAACAGCGCAATCAACGTCTTAGTGCCTCCAATGTCTATCGCAAGATACATACCTTGATTATAGCACAGAAATTTGCTATAATTAATCGTAGTTTTAGATTCACTCATCAGTAGTTAATTGATGGGTATATGCTCCAGTAGAGCGACACATGGGCGGGTGACGCTTTTGAAGGGGGTCCCCCGCGAGAGCCGAGCGGGGGAAGAAAAAAGCGGCAGGACCCGCCCAGCGTATGGCTGATAAGGTTTATCAAGTACTGATGAGTGAATCTAAAGAAAGGATTTTTTAATTATGGCAGATGCCAAAAAAACAACAATGGATGATCTCCTTGCGGAGAACGAGGACTCGTTCAAAAAAGCAGTCGCAGGAGACACCGTAACAGGTAAGGTGTTATCTGTTAAAAAGCACGAGATTCTAGTCGATCTAGGCGCTCAGGGCGTAGGGTTAATCCCACGTCGTGAAGCTTCTTTCGTCAAGAATCTTAACGTAGGCGATGAGGTGACGGTTTCAGTGATTGAGGCCGAAATGGACGACGGATATGTCCTGCTTTCTCTTCGCAAAGCCGTTAAAGACAAGGGTTGGGACGAGATTCTATCTAAGCTCGAGAATAACGAGACGGTAGATGTCACTCCGTTTGATGCGAACAGAGGTGGTTTACTGGTGGAGTACGAAGGTATTCGCGGTTTCTTGCCAGTCTCACAGCTTTCGGCTGAGCACTACCCACGGGTTGGCTCTTCGGATAAGGATGAGATTTTGCAGAGACTCAATTCTCTAGTAGGGAAGACTATTAAAACCCGCATCCTAGATGCCAACAAGAAGGAAAACAAGTTAATCCTTTCTGAGAAAGAAGCCATCAAAGACGGACTAGCCGAGAGATTCGCCGAACTTAAAGTTGGCGATGTGGTCAAAGGTGTGGTTACCGGTGTCGTTGATTTCGGCGTTTTTGTGAATGTCGACGGCATTGAAGGACTTATTCACATCTCAGAAATCTCATGGGAGCGTGTCAGCAATCCTTCAGATTACGTCAAAGTTGGTGATATCATTGAAGCCAAGATTATTGCTATTGATAAGGAGCGCCTGTCTCTTTCGATGAAGCAATTAGTCGAAGACCCTTGGATTTCAGAGGTTGAGAATCTTAAGAAGGGCACTAAAGTCGAGGGTACAGTCACAAGGATTACCCCGTTTGGTGCATTCGTACAGATCTCTCCAGCCGTGGAAGCTTTGGTTCATGTCTCCGAGCTGGGTGAAGGCTCCGACGTAGATCCTGAGAAAATCTTCACTCTTAACGAGCGCAAGAGTTTTAAAGTGCTTGACATCGACAAAGAAGGTCGCAAGATCTCACTCTCAATCGCTAAGAAATAGCATAGTAACGCATAAAATAGCCCCATTCGGGCTATTTTTGTATCTCTCTACCAAAATATTCTTGCTTATGATATAATCAAAACAAGCTATTGCTACAGAATTCATTAATATCGAGGGACATAAAGGCAAAATTTTACATTTTGCCGCTGTAGAGGCGGAGCGATGTGATAAAATTTATTATCACATCGCGAAGCTCCCGAGATATGATGAATTCTGTAGCAATACGATTGACTATAATAAGGAGTTATTTTCGTGAAAAACCATAAAAAATACAGCGCCAAACCGTGGCTCAAATACTACGACGAAGAAGGAATCCCTAGTAATATCGACTATCCAGATTGTTCCATGGTGGACATGGTCATGCAATCAGCCGAGAAATGGCCAGATAATACCGCCTATATCTATTACGGTCACAAAGTCTCATATAAGAATTTCGTCCGTAAAATCGAGAAAACCGCCCGCGCCTTGAAGAATTACGGTGTTAAAGAAGGCGATCGGGTTACTATCTGTATGCCCAATACTCCCGAGGGTATTACGATGGTATACGCTGTTAATATGGTTGGTGCCATCTGTAATATGGTTCATCCACTGTCCTCTGAAAAAGAGCTGGAATACTATATTAAAGTCGCTGAGTCCAAGTATGTACTCGTCATCGATGCTGTTTTTGATAAAATTTATAAGCTCCGTGACACAGCTGGGTTGGAGCGGATTATTGTGGTTCGCCCTTCTGATGGTCTAGGTTTCTTGAAGAAAAAACTTTACAACACTCTACATATCAAGAAGGTACGCCTCCCGCTAAACGATAACAGGGTTGTGCTGTGGGAAGATTTTATCGCGAACTCTTATTTCTACCAGGGAAACTATCACGAAGAGCGCGGCGGTGATGACCTTGCCGTTATCATGTACTCTGGTGGCACCACCGGTGCTCCGAAGGCCGTCATGCTGTCAAATCTTAACATCAATGCAGAGTCCATCTGTGACGGTGCCATGATTCGCCAAGTCGTCCCAGGAGCTACGGTGCTTTCCATCTTGCCTCTGTTCCATTGTTTCGGGCTAGGTGTCTGTATTCACACTCCACTCTGTAGAGGTATGGGCTGTATCCTGATTCCGGCCTTTTCCCATAAGCAGTTTGCTGATATTATTAAGAAGAACGAACCCAACTTTATCGTCGGAGTGCCTACCCTGTTTGAAGCCCTGATTAATACCAAGTTGAAGCCCGATGACCTCAAGTCGGTGACCGCCGTTATTTGTGGTGGCGATGCTTTGAATCAGACTCTGCGCGACAAAGTAAACGAATTTCTTAAAAATCACGGCTCTAATGCCAAGATTCGGGTAGGTTATGGCCTCACCGAAGGTTCCGGTGCCGTCTGCCTTTCGCCAGAGAATACCTTTAAAGATGGCATTATCGGTGTGCCTTTGCCAGATATGGACTTCAAGATTACCAAGAACGACACCTTTAAAGAATTGAATTCTGGCGAAGAGGGTGAAATTTGTATCTCTGGTCCACTAGTAATGATGGGGTATCTTGGCGATGATGCTGAGACCGCTCAGACTATTCGCTTACATGATGACGGTAAGCTTTGGCTTCACACGGGCGACATTGGTTATCTGGGAGATGACGGGTTAATTTACTTCGCTCAGCGCCTGAAGCGTATTATCATCTCATCGGGTTACAACATTTATCCAACCCACCTCGAATCCATCATTAATTCCCACGAAGCCGTCCTCACCTCTACCGTTATCGGTATTGATCATCATTACAAGGGTCAAGTACCAAAGGCCTTCGTGGTGTTAAAGCCAGGCTACAAGCCAGGCAAGCGCCTAGAGCGCGAAATCAGGGAACTACTAGAACGCAACGTCCCAATCTATGCGCTTCCTGTCGCTTACGAATTCCGCGACAAGCTTCCTACTACCAAGATTGGCAAGGTCGCCTTCCGGGAACTCGAAAAAGAAGAAAAAAACAAGAAATAGTATTATTACAATGTCATTAACTTAAGCATATTTTTAGCCCAACAAATAAGTACTTTCAGGAACATGAAGACTTGGCCAGAGCGGCCCGGAGCGTGTCCTGAAAGTACTTATTTGTTGGGCATGCTTAAATTATGACATTTTAATCACTATTGTTATAATAATCAATGGACTTCTTTACCAGTTCAGTGATTATCTCGCGATTCTTTAGATATTCATCAAACGAATCAATCTTTAGTTCGTACATATTGATACGGTCGTCGTAGCTGGCATCTAGCCCTGCATCTTCTAATTTCTCAAGTAAAGCGCCATGATCTTTGCCGCGCATGTTGATTTTGATAAATTTCTTCTTAGGCTTAAAATTAATTACGTTTTCTACTTTACCATCTTTCACGGTACCGATATAAAACTTATTGTATTTCAGCTCGTAACCCTCTAGCAAACTAGAAAGATCGCTGAAGATTTTATCTACCTCTTTTAATTTGCTCACTGAACTACGCTTCTCCCAATATGTACGATCGGTTGGCTCAATCTCTGTCTCGTCTTCATCCATTGTGATGCGATCAATAATCTTAGTGAAGGTCAGCGACACGTTGCCATTCTCCGCCTTATGGGCTGCCAACTGGATTGCAATTAGCGGGATATGTCCATTAAAAAGTGAAATTACATTCATGAATCTACCGGTTATCTCTTCGGCCACAATTACGGCGCAGTGGTCACATTGTTGGTTCCGCTTGCGCTCATTGTCCCAGTATTCAATCGTTCGGATAATATGGCTAGGATCGGTTGGCCCCAGTTGTACTTCTACCTCATAGCGTGTACCACTATCGTTCATGAATAGTAGATCCAATCGCCCACCGGCGGTCTGGATCTTCTCGCGCTGAATCGGCACGAGATCGCCCAGTCCAAGTACGCTAGGGTTCTCGTAAAGATAGCGCTGTATCATGTCTTCATTAATGCGAGGATCGTTTTTCAGGCTAATCCTCTCAAGATTTATTAGCTCTGTCATTTTGTCTCCTAATTTAATTACTATAATTATACCAAAAATCCCTCTTTTCTGGTAGGCGAGTAGCCTAAAACAGTTTCTGCAGGGCTGACCTCTGGAAGAGTATGGTGCGACGATGATGGCGGGCGTATTTTTCGGCATTGGTCAGTTTTTCGCTATCGCAACCAAGCTCTAACAGCTTCATCTTGATGTTCTTCAGGGCAGGGAATTCGTTCTCCTCGGTAATGCCTTTACTCATGGCTATGAACATATCCGTTAGGACACCAATCGGCTCTGCGCCAAGATTTAGCGCCTCAGTGGAGACGATTTGTGCAAAATCATCGAAATGCCCATCAATATACCCCAAAATATACTCACCCACGCCAATAGTGTTGGGTGTTATAAGCAGTGATTCGAGGGTCGCCAGTCTCGGAACTCCATTTATTCGTGCTCCTGTATCTGTACGGAATAGCTCATCAAGTAGCAGCCCCGCCTCTTTAATGCCAGAAGGATAGGACAGATAGCTGCAGTAATCCTGCGGCTCGATTGTCTTTAGAATCGTCTCAAACTCTTGCTTCGCGCTCAGTCCCCTCAAGGTATAAACAAAAGCTCGCCGCCCCAGGCTCCCAGCTTTATAACCTATATGCCGAGCATTAGCATCCAGGAAAGACTTGATCTCTTGATTGCGCTCTGTAATATCGTCAAGGCTCATCACGAAGCTCAGCGCATCATCGAAAATCTTGCTCGCCGACTCATGTTTGAACTCGATTTCATCTCTATGCAGTACCGGCCATAGGCTCCCCACTCTTGGCCAGTATATCGCATACATCATATCGCGGTATTTCTCCTGTGTCTTCTCATTTTCCTCGAGGTAACGCCAAGCGCGGTCGAGAATCTCGCCAGAGAGCCAAAATAGTTCATCAGTATGCGTATGATTGAAGTCGTCATCTGGCATTACCTCCACTATGCGCACGACGGCTGGTAGTATATCAGAGAAGGGAAGCTTATCTTCATTTAGGAGATAGTTTGCCAGATAAAAAGCCACCACTTTGCCGTCTGGGTTGAATGAGTTAGCTGATTTCTCCAGAATTTCTTTGATAATTTTAGTATGTTCAGCCTTGGAGAACTCTACCAATACTGGCTGGTCGAACAATTTTTCTAAGCTCTCCGGTTCAAAAACTCTCGTAGTGGCATGATTCGGCACGACGGTCCGGAGTATGGAGTAGATTTCTTCAATGCCTTCCCCTAGGGATTTCTTAATTCGTTGAGACAAATCTATAGTCTTCTTATTTACCATCTGAGCAAATATTTTATCCAATTTGTTCCAGCCAAGCTTTTCGGAAATATATTTCAGCCGATACTTAGAAAGCGCCCTCGTTCCATCCGTGAGGTCTTGATTGTTTAAAATATAATCTTCACCGGAAAGATGTCGGAGACACTGCACGGCTTTATAATAGTCAAGCGCTGTGATATCTATCCATCTCTCCCCTGCATCGTTTCGTCGGATTTGTCGGCAGTACTGTTCGTAGAAATATGCCTCATCACTTGAAAGCTTGAACTGGTTCTGATTAAAATAGTCCTCTAATAACTCAATTGACACCTCTCGCTCGGCAAATTTTGCCACAACATGGTCATACACCCCCATGCAGGAAGCCGGAATCTTATAGGTGTCTTTCTTCGTATCCTTGTAGATAAACGTAGCATGATCATCATCGCGCGAGAACTTTACTTGTGGCGCTGATGTTTTATAGGCATAATTGCCATATCCAGCATATTCCAAGATTAACGCTCCATTTTTCTCTAAATTCTTTAGATATTCAATCGTCTCACCGTAGATTTTAAGATTGTCCTTATTGTTAAATATATCGTCAATCAAGTAGAATTCTAGCTTCTCATCTTCCAATGTGAAGATTCTCGCCGTCCCACACGCCCCCATCGCACCTTCTTCCGCAAACTCAGCATAAAGAATACTCTCTGGCTTAATGGCTTGTAATATTTTCTTAGTGATTCGAATGACCTTCATATCTTATATTATATCACGTAGGCTCTTGAACAAAGATTGTAACATCCAAAAATTGTTATTCGTGTCGCAAAAGTGCTAAAATAATCATTAGCTATTAAGGAATAACAAACAACATGAAAACGAGTGGGCTGACAAAAAAGAGAATGGCTAACGAGCGCTTCAGAAAGAACGAACAAGCCATTCTGACTGCCTATTATAAGCTCAAAGACTACCCCGGCGCTAAAAAACTTGCTCACGCCGCCGGCGTATCTCGCACTACACTTTACCGACATCACAAAATCATCCAAGCTATCCCCGTAGATTACGAGGATTTTCTATTTAGGGCGTATAAAGAAACAATCAGGCATTATCTCGTTGAAGATGTTCCCATCAAGACCCTGTTTCTACGCACGCTGGTCTTTATTCACTGCAATAGAGAAATAATTCAGGCCCTTTTTAGGGCGCACCATAAAGAAATCGTCGAGAAGATACTTGATTATTTGAGGCCCAGAACTACTCAGGACTGGTGTGCTGCTAGTAACCCAGATAAGGTTTACAAAGTTTATAAAAACGAAATCATGGGGATTATCGAAGAATGGAATAAGCAGGGTCTTTCCAGGCAAGATATTGGGCTAATACTAGATAATATCCTCTATCTTACCGAATCAGCTTATCGGAGCCTTTTGCCGTTACGCTGATTAAGAGGAGGAAAGCCCGTCAGATTTTATCTCAGCCCAAATTGCATAATAACTTTACGCATGTGGTAAAATAAAACCATGTTCTGGAAAATTCTTATAGTATTATTTATTTCCATGGTGCCACTTATCGAGCTTCGCGGGGCGATTCCGGTTGCCGTCGGTATGGATCTTGGTCTTCCTGAATGGCTAGTGCTAATAGTTGCCATTATCGGAAATATCATACCGGTACCAATCATTTTCTTTTTCGCTCGTAAAGTTTTGGAATGGGGGAGTAAATGCAAATGGAAACCGTTTAAAGAGTTCTGTGATTTTTGTCTCAAAAAAGGTGAGAAGGGTGGACAGAAGCTGCTGCAGAAAACAGGGAAATACGGTACATATTTTGCATTGTTTCTATTTGTCGCTATCCCACTTCCGGGGACAGGCGCCTGGACTGGCACTCTGGCCGCCAGCATCCTAAATCTTGATTTTAAGAAAACCATGGTCGCTATCATTGCTGGTGTCCTACTTGCCGGTCTCATCATGCTCGCCATTTCGCTCGGATTTTTCAAAGTTCTATTTGGTGGATAGAATTGCATCTTAAGATTCGAGCCTAAAAAAAGCCCGGAAGACCTTTAGACGGTTCCTATCTAGTCCACTGGAGCACCGAAATTTGATAGATAAAATCGCCTAGATGGGTATTTTCTTCATTCGAAACGCGTCTTATCGACGAGTGAGAATGAAAAAATGCCCAGATGGGCGATTTTATCATCAAATTTTGGCTCCCGGGACTGGGCTCGAACCAGCAACCTCGAAGTTAACAGCTTCTTGCTCCACCATTGAGCTACCCGGGAATAATGAACGTATCCCCATTATAGCATATTTTCCCATTTTGTGATAAAATTAATGGAGATTGGGGACAAATGGAAGAAAAAACGATTCAAATTGCTGGTTCTATTACGGTAGATGAGCTATCTAAAGCCCTTGGCCTTTCTGTTACCGAATTAATCGGTACGCTTTTTAAGAATGGCATTGTCGCTACCATTAACCAGAGACTCGATTTTGAAACTGCCAGTATTATTATTGACGAGCTTGGCCTTAAAAATGTTAAATTGGAGCGCAAGAATACCTCCACTAAGACCTCCGATCTTCATAGGGAACTATCAGACAAGGCAGTTTTACGTCCCCCGGTTGTTGCGGTGATGGGGCATGTCGACCATGGCAAAACCACCCTCCTAGATACCTTGCTCAATAAGAAGACCGTCGACGATGAGGCTGGTGGCATTACTCAGCACATCTCGGCTTATCAGTTGAAACACGACGATAGATTAATCACTTTTCTTGATACCCCAGGCCACGAGGCTTTCGCGGCTATTCGCCAGCATGGTGCCATGCTGACCGACATCGTTGTGATTGTAGTCGCCGCCGATGATGGTGTCAAGCCACAGACGGTCGAGGCTATCAACTTTGCTAAATCCGCCAATGCTAAGATTATAGTTGCAATCAATAAGATAGATCGTGAGGGTGCCGATATTAATCGCACTATGGCTGATCTGAGCCAGAACGGATTGCAGCCCGAGGAATGGGGTGGCGATATCGTTATGGTTCCGATTTCAGCTAAGCTCAATCAGAATCTTGACCAGCTCCTTGATATGATTCTCCTCACTGCCGACATTGAAGAGCTTAAGGCCGACATTGATATCCCTGCCGAAGGGCTCGTGATTGAGTCTCATATGGAGACCGGTAAGGGCTCGGTCGTTAATTTGCTGGTTACTGGTGGGGAGCTAAAGACGGGTGAGTTTATCGTGGCAGGCTCCAGCTATGGCAAGGTTCGCACTATGCTAGATTGGCAGGGTAAACCCAAGGGTAAAGCCACCCCTTCTACTCCAGTTACTATTACTGGCTTTAAGGAGCTTCCGAATTTCGGTGACAGGTTTATTGAGGTAAAAGACGAAAAGACCGCTCGCAAAATGGCTCTTCTCAATGCTCAGGCGATTGCTAATGAGTCGGCCGATGCTAACGTCACCAGCTCTGATCTCCTTCGCATGATGAATGTTGCCGACAATAGTAAGACCTTCAATGTCATCGTCAAGGGCGATGTGCTCGGCTCCGTTACCAGTGTGGTCGATAGCCTCCGTCTGATTGATACTCACGGTGAGATCACACTCAACATCGTTTCCACCGGTGTTGGCGACATCAATGAGAACGATGTCTACATGGCCGCCGGAGAGAACACTATAATCTATGGCTTCAATGTCTCTGTTCCGATTAATATTAGTAAGATGGCAGCGCGCGACAATGTTCCGATTCGCACCTATCGTATTATCTATGAACTACTCGACGATGCTAAGCACGAGATGGAGAATCTCTTAGACGCCGAAATTATCGAGGAGGATAAGGGGGAACTGAAGGTCCTCGGCGTTTTTCGTACTGAGAAGACCAGTATTATTGCTGGTGGCGAAGTTTTAAAAGGTGACGTAAAGCCTGGCTATCTTGTAAGAGTAGTCCGTGATAAGAGATTCCTTGGCGAGGCTGAAGTTACCTCTGTTCAGAAAGAAAAAATGGACGTGAAAGAACTGGTCTCAGGTGAGACTGGTGGCTTGGCGCTTAAAACCACCTCTAAAATTGACCTACAAATCGGCGACCGGCTAAAACTCTTTACGCGTGAGACTAAAAAACGTACTCTGTAAGACCCGTCCAGAGAGAAATGTATGTTTGGTAGGTCTCATCTAGTTGTGATATAATCAATCCATAAGGAGTATGATTATGCAATTTGACGACAAGTTTTTACAAGAAATGGGTCTCTCGGCTATGCCAGAGAATCAAAAACAAAAGTTCCTGGATTATGTACAGGAAGAATTGGAAGTTCGTATCGGCGAGCGTATCAGTAAAGGTCTGACAGAGGCTCAGTTAAGCGAGTTTGATGCTATCACCGATCCAGCGGAAGCCGCCAAATGGCTCGAAAAGAACCGCCCTGACTATCGCGAAATTGTCAACCGCACTATCGAAGAGATGAAAGACGAAATTCGCGCTAACCGCGCCCGCCTTGTCGGCGCTCCGCAATCTTAATACAATTATTATTCAGCGATTATTTTCTATATCCGTTCAGGAATGCTTTCGCATCCATCGCTTTACGCCCCTCTGGCTGTAATCTGTCAATGGCCACGGAAGCACCGTCAGCACAGGGAATTGTCAGAGCCGCTGTCTCACCCTGCTCCAATATATGTGCTTCTAGAATAATGCATTTTACGCCGTAGAACGTAAATTTTGGTTTCGGGAACCCCTGAAACGCCACGATTTTGCGGAAAGTTTGCTCCGCTGTGTCTGTTGCTGGAGTTAATTCGCCCATGGATTTTTCTAATTTACCGCAAAATGTCGCCTTGGAGTCATCTTGGAGGGTCGGCTGAGGCAAATCTGCCAGGTTTTTTACTATCCATTCTGCCCCTGTCTCTGCTAAAGTTTTATAAATTTCATCCTTGACAAGCGGCAAATCCTTCAGGGTTGTCTGATAGTAAATCGGCCCCGCATCCATCGCTTTCACTAATTTCATCACCGACACCCCAAATTCCGTCTCCCCGGCCAGTATCGCGCTCTCTATCGGTGATGCGCCTCGATACTTCGGGAGTAGGGAAGGATGAATATTTAGTATCCCCTCTGGCTCAAACTCCTCTAGCACCTTTTCTGGCACCATCACTCCATATGACGCTAGCACCGCATGCGCCTCTGGGTTTTCTTGCTTTAGCTGCACCACTTCTGTCAAATCTT